>JBCCCJ010000149.1:0-8339 GCA_039033615.1 Bacteroidota bacterium | reverse complement strand
CCCCCCCGTTTCCGGGTCAAGCCTGTACGGGAAACGGTCCGCGCTGGAGCGCCTGGGCGAGGCCGATGTCTTCGATCACGTCGCCATGCGCCGGCACGATCCGCTCGGCGGAAAGGTCGAGGAGCGTTCCGATGCTCGCGCGGTACGTGGGCTCGTCGCGGACAAAACGCTTCCATAGGCGGCTCTGCCCCGGACCGCCCAGCGTTCCCGCAAACCAACCGAAGACCACGCGGCTCATGAAGCTCTCGGCGTGAGCGATGTTAAAGACCAGGTCCGTAACGACGAGCGACGAACTGCGCGGATCGAACACGACCCACTCGTCGATGGCTTCGGCGCCCTCGACCCGGACGAGCTGCAGCGGCCCAAAGGCGAAGTTCTTCATCGGCTCGAGCGCCCGGCCCGCCTCGAAGCGCGGGGCTTCGGGGCCGAAACACGTCGCCCCCGGCCATCGTGCAGCGGCTGCGTTGAAATGCAGATGGTGGTACCGGTTCGGCGCGACGATCGCGCGCACTTCGCCGAGCGCGTCGATGGCTGCCGCGCGGGCGTCGTCGATGGCGATCGGCGACCAAAGGGCCACCTCGCCCTCGTGCACAAACACGCTCATACGCAGTGGAAAAATGATGCCAAAGGTGCGGAGCCGGCCCCAAATAGAAAAGATCCTTCTGACAAAGGAAGAGATGCACCATATTGCGCTCATTTGTTTTTGGAATCGGCAAAACCTTAGCTATTTTCCAGTTTTGATTTAGCAAGTTCCGATTATCCTAACCCGTTTATGAAAACATTTTTGCTTGCCCTCTGCTGCTATTTTTTGCTAGGTGCCTTCCTGCCTCTCTCCGCCCAATTACAAAAGGATCATGTCCCGGGCGAAATGATTGTGATGTTGGAACCTGGCACCGACCTGAATCAGTTCATGAGAAAATCCTGGTCCGTCGAAGGAAAATGGCACCGGATGACTCACAAACAAACCCTCGCCCGAACGCTGCGAATTCACTTGCTAGCGTTTGATTCCGCTCTGGACGAAGCAACTCTGCTGAGACTTGTCCGAAATGCTCCCGAAGTGGTATTGGCTCAGCACAACCATTATGTTATGCAAAGAACGGCCATGACGACTGTGCCATCCGATCCCCAATTCAATCAACAATGGGACATGGACAACACGGGGCAAAATGGAGGTACCGTAGATGCCGACATTGATGCTCCCGAAGCCTGGGACATCAGTACCGGAGGGATCTCTGCCTTGGGAGATACCATTGTGGTAGCCGTGATCGATGGAGGAGCAGATGTGGACCATCCCGATCTGAGCCTCTGGAAAAATCATGATGAAATTCCCAACAATGGCATAGACGATGATAACAATGGATATGTCGATGATTATGACGGCTGGAATGCCTACAACAGTACCGGCAACGTCCTGGCTGATGGGCATGGTACCCACGTTTCCGGTACCGTTGCCGCAAAAGGAGACAACGGGATCGGCGTAACTGGGGTCAATTGGGATGCTCAGGTAATGCCCATTTCTGGCTCTTCTGGCCAAGAGGCTACTGTGGTGGCAGCTTATGCGTATGCGCTGGAAGCCCGTATGGAATATGATGCAACCAATGGAACCGCTGGTGCCTTTGTGGTGGCGACCAATTCTTCTTTCGGAGTGGATTTTGCCAATCCCATCAATTATCCCATTTGGTGTGCGATGTACGACAGCCTCGGAGCTGCGGGGATTTTGAGTGCGGCAGCCACGATGAATAACAATTCTGACGTGGACCAAACTGGAGATGTGCCAACTGCTTGTCCCAGCGATTGGATGATTTCGGTTACCAATACCAACCGATTCGACAACAAAAACTTTGGAGCGGCTTTCGGCCTGACCTCAATTGACCTTGGTGCTCCGGGAACGCAGATTCTCAGCAGCCTGCCCAACAATAGCTATGGCAACCTGACCGGAACCTCGATGGCTACGCCGCACGTAGCTGGTGCAGTAGCGCTGATTTTGTCTTCTGCTTGTCCTGGATTTATGCTACAGTACAAAAGCAATCCAGCTGCCATGTCTATCGAAGTACGCGATTACCTCTTGGCTGGCGTGGATTCCGTGCCAGATTTGATTGGCGCTACTGTTACGGGCGGCCGCTTGAATGTATACAACAGCCTCCTCTTATTGCAGAGTGAATGCGGCTTCTACTCAGAATGTGCGCCTGTCAATGATGTCTCCTTTGGCGCAATCACTGATTCTTCTTCTCTGATGAATTGGACGAGTGTCGATTCCGCCACTCAATATGAAATCCGCTACCAACTGGACGGAGATAGCGTTTGGACCTACGCGGGCATTGTCTCGAATCCTCAATATTTCCTGGATGGCCTGGACGGTTGTTCTCTGTACGACGTGCAAGTAGGCACCATCTGCGGAACCGATACCAGTGGGTTCTTTGATTTTCTGACCTTTTCGGTAGAGACGGAAGGTTGCTGCGAATACCCCGAAGGAATCGATCTCATGGTTAGCACCGATAGCACCAGTAGCCTGAACTGGGGCAGCGTGTACGGAGCAACTGCGTATGAAATTCGCTATCGAGTGCTAGGAGACAGTGTTTGGACCCTCCAATGGGCAAATGATACCACCGATCTCCTGGCTGAATTGCAGGCTTGTACCGCTTACGAAGCCCAGATTTCCACCATTTGCGACAAGGATCAATTTGGTTTCTCTCCTTCCATATTTTTCAGTACCAACGGGTGCGGCATCTGCATAGAAGGGCCGTATTGTGATCCCAGACCCGGTTCCAGCAATCTCGCCCACATCAGCAACATCGCCATTGGTACCTATCAAAATGCTTCTGGAGACGACGGAGGCTACGGGGTGTATTATGAAGCCGATGAAGAAATGTTGATTGGTCAGGCCTATCCGATAGCCTTGATCCCAGGGTTTTCGGTAACCGGTCCCCAAGTGTTGTGGCGCGCGTGGTTGGATGTCAACCAGGATGGAGATTTTGATGATCCGAATGAAAAAATGTTTGAAAGCGACTTATCCACCAACCCTGCAACGGGAATTTTGGACCTTCCGGCTGATCTGCCCCTTGGCCGCACTCGGCTGAGAATCGGGATGAAGTTGACCAGTGTGGCAGGAGATTTTCCTGCTGCTTGTGATTCCTTTCCGTACGGAGAAATCGAGGATTACTGCTTGAAATTGAACGTGCCATGCGAACCAATCAATGATCTGACAGTTCAGAAACGCTATGATGGCAGTGAATTGTTGGACCTCAACTGGTCTGACCTTCATCCAGATGTTACCTATCTATTGGCATACCGTCCCATTGGTGGTACCTGGACCGAAATGCAATTGGACACCAATTCTGCCATCCTCGGACCTCTGATGACTTGTGAAGCATACGAGTTTCGGGTGCAACCCATTTGCTTGTCCGATACCGGAAACATCGGTAGCGTGCCTGTTGTCCGAACCCTAGGCTGCGGATTCTGCCAGGATGAACCCTATTGCGACAGCAAGGGAGATGCCACGAATGACTGGATCGAGTCTGTAGAGATAGCTGGTTTTCAAAATCAAAGTAGCTCCGACCAGGGATATGGAGACTACACGGGTGCTGGCCCGGTTTGGGCCAAAGGAAGTACGGCTTCTATTGAGTTGACGCCCGGCGGCAACGATCCGACCCAATCCTACCTGTGGGAAATCTGGGCCGACCTGGATCAAGATGGCGCGTTTGCTGCTGCTGAGGTGATCTATCAAAGCTCGCAGGCGATTGCCGGAGCAATTCAAGCGGACGTAACCTTGCCGATTTCCGCCACCAACGGAACCACGCGATTGAGAATTCAGATGAAACAATCCGGGAATTCCGGCGGGTGTGAAACGATCTCTTCGGGAGAAGTGGAGGACTACTGCCTGAACATTCAGCCACCTGTAAGTGTGGAGGATGCCTGGGAGCAATTCATTCAAGTATATCCCAACCCAGCGCGTGATCAGGTGAGCATCGAAGCAGACAACCCGCTGAAAGAAGTCGTGCTCTGGGATCTACAGGGGCTAATGGTGCAACGAGTACAAGAGATCGGGACTGAGTCGGTAGAACTCTCCTTGGAACAGATGGCCGCTGGGATGTACCAATTGGAGATCATCACCCTCAAGGGTAGGGCAGTGAGGAAACTGCTGGTTGAATAAACTGATACGAAATAAGAACAAAAAAGGGTCTGGTTGATTCCAGACTCCTTATTCTTGTTAGCTGGTTGAAAGCCTTATGGCATCAACCGCACAATCAAGCCAGGTCCTTCCGTGCCGACATAAATATGGCCATCAGGCGCTTCCCGGATGACCCGAATCCTGCCCAGATTTTCTAGCATGATTTCCTGGTGGGTAACCTCGTTATCCACGATCTCCAGGCGTTTGATATACCGGAATTTCAGCGAACCTACGAGCAGGTTGCTTTTCCAGGGGCCAAATTTACTGCTGGTAACGAAATCCATGCCACAGGGAGCAATAGAAGGCACCCAGTAGGTAACCGGTTGCTCCATCCCTGCCATGGCGGTATCTTCGGTGATGGTTGTACCATTGTAGTTGATACCATAGGTGATGGTGGGCCAACCATAATTATTCCCAGCCCGGACAATGTTGACCTCATCCCCACCGCGCGGGCCATGTTCATGTTCCCACAATTCTCCCGTTTCAGGATGCAAGGAAAGTCCCTGGGGGTTGCGGTGACCGTAGGAAAAGGCTTCTTTGACCGCTCCCGACTGAGTAGAAAATGGATTGTCTTCGGGAATTTTGCCGTCATCGTACAGGCGGAACACTTTGCCTCGATAATTGGTAAGGGTTTGGTTCTCGTCTCGGCCCCCTCGATCTCCAATTGAGAGGTACAAATAGCCTTCCCGATCGAATTCAATGCGACCCCCAAAATGCTGCCCTTTGTTGTAGTTGGGAAGGGCTTTGAACAAAACTTCCTGCTCAGTCAATTGGTTCCCGTCGAGTTTGGCACGCATCAGGGTAGTATTCCCACCGCTTCCGGCTTCCTCTCCGGCTTGTGGACTGGCATAGCTCAGATAAATCCAACCGTTGGTTTCATAATCAGGGTGAAGTTCTAAGTCGAAAAGACCTGCCTGACCCTTGGTGAACACTTCTGGAACCCCTTCGATCGGATCTGGGTGGAGTTCCCCGTCTTGGATGATGCGAAGGTCTCCTTTTTTCTCGGTAAAGAGGAGGTCGCCATTAGGGAAAAATGCCATGCCCCATACCGATCCCAATCCTTCTGCGACGGTGTCAAGCCGGAAACTCAATTTCTCCGTCTCTATGACCTCAGGAAAAGAATGAGCAGGCTCTTCTTGAATCAGATAAAAAGCCAATAAGGCTGCGACGGGCAACAACAACAAAAACAGATATCGCTTTTTCACAGGTAACAGGGGTTAGTTTGCCAACAAAGATAGTACTATTGTTTCCAAATTTTCTCTGAGGTGAATTGCTGATTCTGGCGGAGGCGGAATAGGTAGATCCCGCTGGGGAGGTCTGCCAGGGAAACCTGATAGGGTTCAGAATCGGTAAAAGTTCTCTCCAACATCACCTGCCCTAGTAGATTGGTTACGACCAAATGATCGACTCCGGTTGGGGAGCGGATTTCTACTCGATCCTGAGTCGGATTGGGAAGGATGACCACAGAGAAGGTCTCGAATTCAGGCAGAGAGGTTGGGTAGTTGACCCGAAAACAATAGTCTTCCACCTCTCCAAATGCAGCGCCTAGGCAAACCTCAGGCACTTCTTCTCGACCCATGCCAATTCGGAGTCGGGTGTTGCCCCCCAGCGCATCCGCTGGCAGCATACCCGTCGCTCGGACCGTGTCCTGGTTGGCTTGATTGGTGACAAAGATCGCCTCATTTTCGGTAAAGATGCCGTCTTGATTCCAGTCCCCCCAGACCTTCCAATGAAGATCCCGCTTCAAGGTGGCAAAACCCGGCCACAAAACGAGTTCTAGCGAATCTCCCCTGGTCCCCTCGATGGTAAAGTTGGGGTATTGCCCGTATCCTCCGTCTGGCCCACTTTGGAAATTGAATCCTCCGATTTGAAGACCTTGAATCCATTCATTGTCGCCCAAGGAGACAATATCGGTGCAGTAAGGCATATCCAGGCAGGCGCCACAACCGGGACTCCTGGCAGAAATAGTTGAACTATACCCACTCCCGAAAGCGGTACAGATGGCCTGGACTGCGAATTGATAGGAGTTGCAAGCCGGTAAATTTTGCAGGACAAATTCTGATGAAGCGACCGTGTCTGTCTCAAAAACAGTACTGTTGGGACTGGTCCAGCGGATCAAGTACTGGCTTGCGCCTGGAACTGGTGCCCAGGTCAACTTCAATCCTTGGGTGGGAATCAACCGCTCCACCTCCAGTTGTTGGGGGCGTTCACAAAAGACACTGTCTCCCGAAGTCAGGGTGATGCAATAGTCTTCTACTTCCCCAGCCTCGAACAAACCGCAGGCTTCTGGTGGACTGGGAGAACCAAAGCCAGGGAATTTCATGGCAATTCTCATCCGAGTGGAACCGCCCGGCGTACCGGGAGGAAAACTCAGGAGCGCTTGTACTTGCCCACTTTGAGGACCGGGGTCGTAGATCAACTCCGTAGAGTCTTGAAACATCCCATCCTGATTCAAGTCCACCCAGATTCGCCAGGACTCCGCAAAAGGAGGCCCATCAAAGCCGGGCGTCAAGAATAGTTGATAGGTGGAATCAAGGGATAATTGGTAGGAAACATCGGTGAAATCTCCGTAGCCTGAATTGGCACCACTGAAATTGTCAATGGGACCCAGTTGAATCTGATTGATCCACTCAAACTCTACCGTATTGCCTCCAGCGGGGCAATAGGTCAGGTCCAAACAAGACCCGCAGCCACTGGAGGTAAAGAGGCGACTTGCTGAAAAACCGATTTCTACCGTATCACAAGTGGTCGCCAATTGATACTCATAAGTGGTACAGGCCGCTAGATTGGACAATAGCAGACTGGTATCTTGGCTGGTCAGGTCAATCCAAGTTGGGGCTCCGATGGCGCGATATCGGAGCGAATACAGCGTAGCGCCAAATACCTCATGCCAGAACAAGTCTACCGTGGAATCGGTGAGCAGGTCCAAAGAAGCCGTCGTCGGAGGCTCGCAGCAGCCTTCAGAGCTGATCGCCTGAATGCATAAGTATTCGCTGAGATCCCCGCCACAGTTTGCTTGAACCTGAAACTCATAGTCGGTGCAGGCCGAAAGTCCATCGACGACAAAAGGAGGTTGGATCAGGCTGATGCTGTCCTGCCAATTCGCGGCTCCTGCTTCCCGCAACCGAATCTGAAACCCACTGGGATTGCCCACAAAGGCCCAGTTGAGCCAAATGGAGCTATCTGTCAAGCCACTACCACTGATTTGATAGGGAGGCAGACAACTGTTGCTGAGGGCCATGCAACTGTCCTCCAGGGCCAAAAGGCTGTTGTTGACATTCAGGCGACCACTGGTGGCTACCAAGCCCTGAAGAGGGCCTAAGGCATCGGTTTCGTTCAAAATGAGGGCTTTGTACAACAAAGCTACTTCAGCCGGATCGTTGCGGTAGCGAATCATCCATCCTGGACAGGAAGCAGCGACCAGCAAGGAGATCGCCCCAGCCACATGCGGGGTAGCCATGGAGGTCCCCGTCAAGGAGCCGTATCCATCATTGGGAAAAGTAGAAAGGATTTGGGTGCCAGGTGCCCCAAGGTCAATGTTCACCTGCCCAAAAGCGGAGCCTGGATTTTTCTGATCCTGATCGGTCGTATTGGTAACGGCAATCACATATTCACTGCCACAAGTAGAAGGCATATCTCCGTTGAGGTCCACATCGGCAGGGGTATTCATGGTGGCGACAGCGTTCAAAATGCCCGCTTGACCCAAAGAATCGTACATGGCGCACCACAACGGAAAATTGGCGGGTTGCCCAAAATTCACCCCGAAAGAAGAATTGCTGGCCACCACAAACGCACCTTCGTTTCCCTGACTTTGGTTGTAGAGCTTCCGCAGATGGAGGGCATACGCATAGGCTTCCAAAACCGTTGCTTCATTGCCTGAAGACCCTGCGATGGGCAGAATGCTGACCTGCCAGTTGACTCCGCTGATGCCAATCCCGTTGTTGCCAACGGCTCCGATGATCCCGGCCACGTGGGTCCCGTGGGTACTCCCTGGCAAAGTGCCACTAGAATTGTACGCATTCCAGCCTTGGACATCATCTACATAGCCATTGTTGTCGTCGTCTAGGCCGTTTCCGGGAATTTCCGCAGTATTTTCATAGTAAGAGAGATCTTCCTGATTCACGGCGAGCCCTGCATCTATGACGGCCCCCACAATTTCAGCTCGCAGACT
>JBCCCJ010000148.1:0-8350 GCA_039033615.1 Bacteroidota bacterium | reverse complement strand
GGATTTCAGAAATCGACTGGGAAGAGACGCAGGTCAAGCGAGCTATGATTGACGCTTCCCAGGAATTAGCGGCTTTGGTCATCCAGGAAAAATTGGGCACCACCCAACCTTATTTGCTGGCCCCGCCAGATCGCTTAACCACCCTTGTTACTTCTCTTGATAAACGTCATCCTGCTTTGTCTCCGTACCGAAGCCAAGGTATCGAACTGTTATAACAATGACTGAACTCAATCTTCGAGACATGAATTTCACCGCATTTTCTACTCTTCATCGTTATGAAAAGATCCCAACTCGGATCTACGAAACCTCTTCAGATGCGAGCAAAGAGGTGGCCCGGCAAATCGCTGATTTGATTCGGCACAAAGCCGGCAAAGGAGAAATGGCCGTTTTGGGGCTGGCAACTGGTTCTACGCCAACGGGCGTATATGGCGAACTCGTCCGCCTTCATCGGGAAGAAGGCTTGAGCTTTGCCAATGTGGTAACCTTTAACCTCGATGAATACTACCCCATGGAGCCGGAAGCTTTGCAGAGCTACCACCGCTTCATGAAGGAGTATTTGTTCGATCACATCGACATCGACCCGGATCATGTCTATGTCCCCGATGGCACCTTGGTGGCAGAGCAAATTCCTGCTTACTGCCAGATGTATGAGTCAAAGATCGAAGGGCTTGGGGGATTGGATATGCAGGTGTTGGGAATTGGCCGTACCGGACATATCGGATTCAACGAGCCGGGTTCTACCCTGAATTCCCGCACCCGCCTGATTGCGTTGGATCACATCACCATTCGGGATGCCGCCTCTGACTTTTTCCATGAAGACAATGTGCCACGTCGCGCCATCACCATGGGAGTTGGCACCATCATGGAGGCCAAATCCGTCATCCTCATGGCTTGGGGAGAAGGCAAAGCGCCCATCATTCAGAAGACAGTGGAAGGAAACATCTCGGAACTGGTGCCTGCGACTTTTCTTCAGCAACACGCCAACGCCCAGATCATCCTCGACGAAGCCTCCGGGGCTCACCTGACCCGCAAAAAATCGCCTTGGTTGGTGGGGCCTTGCGACTGGACGCCCAAATTGACCCGCAAAGCGGTCGTTTGGCTTTGCCAGAAAGTCAACAAACCCATCCTCAAGCTCACCGACCTGGATTATAACGAGCATGGCATGAATGATCTCATCGCAGATCACGGCCCTGCCTACGACATCAACATTCGGGTTTTCAACGAACTGCAGCATACCATCACGGGTTGGCCCGGTGGCAAGCCCAATGCTGATGACACCAACCGCCCGGAGCGCCGAGATCCTTTTCCCAAGCGATCGTTGATTTTCAGCCCCCATCCTGATGATGATGTGATTTCTATGGGCGGGACTCTGCTTCGGCTGGCGGATCAGGGGAATGAAGTCCACGTGGCTTACCAAACCTCGGGCAACATTGCCGTCTTCGATGATGCCGCGATTCGCTTCATTGACTTTGCCTTAGACTTTAGCAAGACCTTTGGGCAGGACGCCGAAAAGGTGGAGAAAATGTACCAGGATGCCCGTTCTTTCCTGGCCCAAAAATATCCCGGAGAGCCCGATACGGCAGACATTCAGCACATCAAAGGACTCATCCGCCGGGGAGAAGCCAAATCTGCTTGCCGCTACTGTGGCATTCCTGATGAGCACGCCCACTTTCTGGATATGCCCTTCTATGAAACGGGTCGGGTGAAGAAAAAACCGTTGGGTGAGGCTGATATCCAGGTAATCGTGGACTTGCTCCAGAAAATCAAACCGCAGCAAATCTACGCGGCGGGTGATTTGTCAGACCCACACGGTACCCACCGGGTATGTTTAGATGCCATTTTCCAGGCCTTGGACCGCCTGAAAGGGGAATCGTGGATCAAAGACTGCTGGGTATGGCTGTATCGCGGGGCTTGGCAAGAATGGGACATCGACGAAATTGAAATGGCGGTGCCGATCAGTCCTCTGGAACTTCGTCGCAAGCGAATGGCGATTTTCAAACACCAGTCTCAGAAAGACTCTGCCCTTTTCCCTGGCAATGATCCACGGGAATTCTGGCAGCGGGCGGAAGATCGCAACAAATTCACGGCCCAGCGCTATGACGAACTCGGCTTGCCGGAGTATGAGGCAATCGAAGCCTTCGTTCGCTATCATTTTTGAGTTGTGTCGGGAAAAGGGAGTTAGAAAACTTCCAAAACGGAAGCTTCTTCCTCCTGCCCGAATCGCATAAAGACTGAAAGAAGTCCTAATTGGAAGGGTGTTACAAGATTTCGGATCATCCGAAGGTTGTAATGCCCTTTTTGTTTTTCGACTGGTAAATTCAGGTGGCTGAACTAGTTTGTGAAAGAATCAAACGAATATCAGCATGCGTACCAGAATATCCACTCGGACGTCCCCTCAGGTTCAGGCAAAAACCGTAACGACCGTCAAGGCAAGTCAGCGTCTGGTCAATTTACCTATGGCGATGATCATTGGTACCCTCCCTACTTTGATGCTGATTTTGATGAAAGTCTATGGTTGAGGCGAGGCAAGTCTCGCAGATGTAGGTCCCTCTGCCTCCTACAACTAGCTTGGTTAATTCTCCTCCACAGCGCGGACAGCCTTCGGCTTCTCCCCAGCGACTGATCACCATGAAATGCTTGGGGAAGGTATTGTAGTCCGCCTCATGGGAAATGGCTGTCTGCAAAATTTCCTGCATAGCTAGATACAAATGACGCAAGCCGAGTTCTCCCACCTCCTGACATCTCACTTCCGGGTGAATGTTTGCTTGAAAGAGCATTTCATCGGCGATCCAATTGCCCACGCCAGCAAAATGCTTTTGCTCCAGCAAGGCTGGTTTGATGCGGGTCTTCTTTCGGGATAAGGCGGTAACAAAATCTTCCTGAGAAATCTCCATGGCGTCCTGCCCCAGCTTTTTGGCTTGCTGAAAAGCCGCCACGCTTTCTCCTACCTCCAACCGACTGAATTTCCGCAGGCTACTAAAGGCCAACCGATAGCCATCGTCAAAAGAAAATCGAATCCGCTCATACTTGGGGATGTCTGCCGATTCATGGTAAAAGACTGGGCGTCCACTCATGCCAAAGTGCCACAGCATCACCGTGCCATTGTCCAAATGGGGGAATAAATATTTCCCAATCCGGTCAAAATGCGTCAGGCGCTGACCTTCCATCACTTGCTGCAACCGCTCCAATCCGCCAGGAAGCATCCGCCCTTCGTTGAAAGCTTCGACTTTACGAATCGGCTGATCCAGGACAGACTCTCGCAGGTAGCGGCGGTAGCGTTCAACTTCGGGTAATTCAGGCATGAGATTGGGGAATTGGGGAATTGGGAATTCGTGAATAGGTCTGGCCTCTGTCTTCTCTTGGTGGATTGGTGAAACTTGAGAATGGGGGAAATGTTTGGAGGAGTTCTCTCCCTACCCCATGTAGGTCCGAATTGCATTCGGATGCCCGCCCCAAGAGCCACGCCCTACCTCGCTTCTTCCTTGTGGAATGGATTTCCATCCTTCGGATGCCTGCGATGGTCCAATTTTTTGTAGCTTCCCTTTTTGACCCCTTAGAACCAACTCTCCTCCTATGAAACTCGCCATACACAACTGGATGCGGACCGAATCGCTCGAACATTCCCTCAACCGCCTCCCTCCTCTTGGTTACACCCACTTTGAGATCATGGGCGAACCCCAGATGTACGCCGATACCGCTGGGATCAAAGCCATGCTTGATGATCGCGGCCTGAGATGCTGGGGATCAGTAACCCTTATGCTGGACCGCCGGAATCTCCTTTCCTCCAACGAAGCGGATCGGGCCATGTCCGTGCAATACGTCAAAGACATCGTCAAGATGGTCGCAGAATTAGAAGGAACCATGGTGTCGGTCGTGCCTGCTACAGTAGGGAAAGTGGTGGCTGACGCCCGCCCGGAATTGGAATGGGAATGGGCTGTAGCTTCGATGAAAGAGATTTATGCCTACGCTGAACTACAGGGCATTTTGCTGGGCATCGAGCCGATCAATCGCTTTGAGACCTATTTCATCAACCGAGGCTCGCAAGCCATGGCCTTGGCAGAAGCCGTAGGTCCCAATTGTGGGGTCTGTCTGGATGCCTTCCACATGAACATCGAGGAGGAGGATATGTACGCCACCATTCGGGCGGTCGGGGATCGGCTGGTTGGCTTTCACGTCGCTGACAACAATCGCATGGCACCCGGCATGGGAACCCTGGATTGGGCGAAGATCGTCGCTACCTTGGATGAAGTAGGCTACGAAGGACCGCTCTCGGTAGAGTTTTCTGCCCCGATTGACCGCACTCCCGCGAATCCTTATCCCAATTCCGTGGACGAAAATCCAGAAGGCCTTTCCCCCGAAATGGCCAAATTCATCGCGGATCACGGGAGCAGCATTCCTTCCGACGAATTCTATTCCATGTTGGTCGCCAAGTCTGCCGAAACTCTCTTACCCCTGATCAGCTGATATGAAGATTCGCCCTATTGGACAAAAGCCTGAAAGGGTCCTTCATGGCATAGCCTTCACCACAAAGGCGGGTTGGCCACGAAGCCCGAGGTGCTGGGGCGGCATCGAGGGTCGCATGGGGCTTCGGCGGTTTTTTGTCTACTTTTTTGCCGACAAAAAAGTAGAGCCCGCTGCAGGCGACGTTATGTTTGGACAATCGCAACACAAAGCTCACTCAAGAAATATCTAGTAGCATCATGAAAATTGCAAAGGTTGAGGCCTACTGGCTTCGTTGCCCGATTCCGCCGGAAAGATGGCATACCTCTGATTTTGGCACCTTGAAATTCTTTGACGCCTGTTTGGTGGTGGTAACGACCGAAGATGGCAGACAAGGATTTGGAGAAGCCAAAGGAGGCGTTGGTTCGATGGGCAATTGTGCGGGCATCGTCGCCACGATTCAGCAAGAATTGGGTCCCCAAATCATCGGGCAGGACGCTCGCCACATCAGCAAGATTTGGGCGATGATGTACAATGGCAGTCGGGACCATTATTCTCTCAAACGAGGCCGCAATTTCCCCATTCTAGGGAGACGAGGCTTGACCATTTCGGCCATTTCCGGCATCGACATGGCCCTCTGGGATTTGTTGGGCCAGTCCTTGAATGCGCCCATTGTGCAGTTGCTGGGAGGCGCTTGTAGAGAGGAAATGCCCTGCTACGCTTCTGGTGGCTGGGCAGACGTGGATGGGATCGGTGAACAGGTTTCTGGATATGTGGCCAAAGGCTTTACCGGAGTCAAAATGCGGGTGGGAGTCATGGACGGCTCGGTGAATGCCAGCGTCGCCCGGGTCAAAGCCGCCCGCGAAGCTCTCGGGCCAGACATCAAGTTGATGACGGATGCCCACGGGACCTTTTCTGTGGCAGAGGCCAAGCAGTATTGCCGCAAAGTCGAGGATTGTGATCTCTACTGGTTGGAAGAACCGGTCAACTCGGATAGCCCCGAAGGAACCGCTGAAGTCCGCCGCAGCACCAGCATTCCGATTGCGGTAGGCGAAAGTGAATCCACCAGCTACGACATCCGCGAATTGATCCACCACCGGGCCTGTGATGTGCTGCAACCCGATACCGCCATCATCGGGGGCATCACCGAGGCGCAGCGCGTAGCGAATCTGGCGCAAGTTCATCAACTGGAATTGGCCCCTCACCTATGGGGATCGGCCTTTTCTTTCATGGCGGGCCTACACATTGCCTTTGCCAATCCGGCCGCTTGTATCCTGGAGTTTTCCCTCGGTGGAAACCCCATGCTCTACGATCTGGTAGATGGCGTCATCCGTCCAGAACATGGCCATATGAAAGCGCCCGACAAACCCGGTTTGGGAGTAACTCCTAATTGGGATTTTGTGAAGGAGTATGCGCAGTAAGAGACCGCTGTGCTGGCATCCCGTAAGCGGGACTTCGCTAGGCTCAGGAGTGGCAGATGTCAGACCGCTTGACTGGTAGACGCTTAATTTCCCTGAAATCTGAAATCTGATCCTTGAACCCCAAACCCCAAAACCCAAACCCCTTTTTCATCCCCCAACCCCCTTCGCTATCCGCACCTTCATCCGCACAAGGGGGCTTTTCTTCGAAATTCATTCCTTTGCGAAATACAATTTCACGCTACATTGAACTCAAAACTCAAAACTCAAAACTCAAAACTCAAACCCCAAACCCCAAACCCCAAACCCAAAACCCAAAACCCAAACCCCAAACCCAAAACCCTGATTCATCATGAGTATCGTCGACAACATCAACCACATCACCCTCATCGTTGACAAATTGGAAGCAGCGGCTGAGTTTTATGAAAAAGAGTTGGGCCTGGAACCCATTCCGGCTTTCAATTTTGACTATCCGGTGATGTTCTACCGCATCAATGACACCCAGCAGTTGCACCTTTCGGAGTGGGAAGACAAGGAGTCTTTCCGGGGGCACGTCTGCTTCAAAATCAACAATTGGAGCCAGGTGTTCCACCGTTTCAAGGAACTGAACATCATCGACACCGCTCCCTGGGGCAAAGTCCGCAAATTGAGCGATGGCGCGATGCAGATGTTTGTGCGGGACCCATCTGGCAATTTGGTGGAATTGTCTTCCATGCCGGAATCAGAAGAGATTGATCCTGCCATTTTCGAAGATGATTTGTACGCGGACGGACTCTACGTTTCTGGACGAAATGACTTCCGAGGCTACAAAAGTGGGGACGCGACGCTCTACCACGGCAAAAAAGAATAGATGCAGCATTGGCGATTTTTGTTATTGGAAACCCTGGTAGAAGAGGCAGAAGCCTTATTGGCGGCCTCTGGTCAGGTGGGCATGGGCCTGGACGAAGCAAGTCGCAACGCCTTTTGTGAAGCCGGGCCTGTTCATGCGATTCTCACCCGAGGAAAAGGCCAGGTAAATCCAGCATTGCTGGACGCTTGTCAGGGCCTGGAAGTCGTGGCCCGATGCGGGGTAGGTCTGGACAATGTAGATGTTCGGGCCGCAACCGATCGCCAGATCAAGGTCATCAATGCTCCCGGCTCCAACGCCCAAACCGTGGCGGAACATGCTTTGACGCTCATGCTTATGCTGCAGCGACAAATGGTTCCCGCTGCCCTTGCGGTACGCGAGGGCAATTGGGGCATCCGCAACGGCTTTGCTTGTGATGAGCTACAAGGCAAAACCCTGGGGGTCCTCGGCATGGGCAACATCGGTCAGCGGGTCGCTCGCTTGGGGGCTGCCTTCGAGATGGAAGTGGTTTACTGGGATCCTTACGCAAATCTCGATCCCTACGAATCGTTGGCCATGCATGAAGTGCTTCGTCGCTCCGATGTGGTCAGTCTGCACGTGCCTTTGCTACCGGAAACCCAGCACCTGATTGGGCAGCGGGAATTGGAACTGATGCACTCTCACGCACTCCTCATCAATACGGCCCGAGGCGGCTTGATCGACCAAACAGCCTTGACAGAAGCCTTGCAACAAGAAGCAATCGGTGGATTTGGCGCAGATGTGTTGGAAGCAGAACCACCCGAAGCAGGAGAACTTTTGCTGTCGCTCCCCAACACCCTGATCACCCCTCACGTCGCGAGTTTGACCTCCACCACCTACCGAAACCTCTGTGTGATAACCGCCGAACGAGTCGTCGCTGCGCTGGATGGTAGGTTGACGGATACTTTTGCGGTGTTCAATCGGGAGGAATTGGCTTAATCCCTCATATGAACCCCTCCTAAGGGTTTGAACCCCTTAGGAGGGGTCTCTGTTTTACCGAATCAGCAACTTCTGTCGCTGAATGGAACCCCCAGTCTTCTGGTCGATCAATTCTGCGACATACATCCCCGCGGCCAACTCATGGACCGATACTTTCTGTCGAACACCAGGGAGCAGATTGATAAACACTCCCTAGAAATGACGGATAGTCTTTATAAGTTCGTTTCAAGAGGGAGATGAAATACAAATATTCCCCACCTGATAGAGCATTTTCCGCTGGAAAGAACCTAAGCGAACTCAATTTTACCAGGGATAGTTGAAAAAATACTATTTATAAAATCAATAAAAAGAAAAATCATACTAATTAAATATTCGATTTGCCAATATTCATTTTCCCTGATCTCAACCTTAACTTATAAGCATTAATCTCCTCTCATGAAAACTCTGCTTTTTCCTTGCTTGCTGTTGATATACTTACTCAGCATTTCCCCCTGTTTCTCTCAACCTTTTGTTCAGACTTACCATGATTTTGAGCCAGATCCAAACGGAAATTCGTATTTTTTCAATCTGGGTACATCTTCAACAATTGAATCTCCCTGGGCTGCAATAGGGGCATTAAATGGATATGATGAAAATGGGAACAACTTAGTTGACGGTGCAGGAGCAGTATATATCTACTATCGTAATC
>JBCCCJ010000147.1:0-8426 GCA_039033615.1 Bacteroidota bacterium | reverse complement strand
GAGGGTCTTGTAGCCTACCAAATAGCAGATCAATCTCTGAAGCGAAGGAAGTTGACATAAAGGAAAGAGTAAAGAGTGGAACATAATCCTAGGATTCATCCCAAACTAAAGATAATTCCACTTTTGATGCAATTGCCCTAAAATGCCAATAGACCCATTGGAATTTTGTACTTCAAAGCGTACATTGACAAGTACAAATCAACTCACATGATTGCTGTTAGCATTTCCGCCCTCCGCTCCAAGCTCAAAACGTATTTTGACAAAGTGAGTGAGTCTTTAGAAGTCCTCATTGTTCCCCGCAACAATAAAGAGGAAGATGCCATCGTGATCATGTCCATCCGGGAATACAATTCGTTGCAGGAAACCGCTCACCTGCTTTCCACCAAAGCCAATCGCACGCGCTTGGAGGAATCTATGGCCCAACTGGATAGCGGAAAAACCATTCCATTCGATCTTGATTGACTGCCATGAAGGTCGAATTCACCGAACATGGCTGGGAAGATTTTTGCTATTGGCTGGAAAACGAGCCTGAACTTGCTCTCAAAATCAAGGAATTGCTCAAAGCCATTCGGAGCCATCCTTTCAAAGGAATCGGGAAGCCAGAACCCCTGAAGTATTCCTTGAAAGGCTTTTGGTCTCGCCGAATCACCAGAGAACATCGCTTGGTGTATCGCGTCTCAGGCAAAAAAGGAGAGGACCAAAAAGTCTCCATTTTGCAGTGTCGATTTCATTATGATGAATAAAAACCGCCCACGGTCAATTGACCGCGGGCGGCATATCGTAGCGCGAAATTGCATTTCGCGAATCAGTCTGGACCGAATGCAATTCGGTGTTACAGATCAAATTTGATCCCCTGGGCCAAGGGCAATTCCTCGGACCAGTTGATGGTGTTAGTTTGGCGACGCATATAGGCTTTCCAGGCGTCGGAGCCGGATTCGCGACCGCCGCCGGTGTCTTTTTCTCCACCGAAGGCTCCACCGATCTCGGCACCGGAAGTTCCGATGTTGACGTTGGCGATGCCGCAATCAGAGCCGAGGTGGCTGAGGAAGTACTCGGCCTCGCGCATGTTCTCGGTGAAGATGGCCGAAGACAGTCCTTGAGGCACATTGTTGTGCATCTCGACGGCTTCCTGCAGGCTGCTGTAAGGCATCAAGTACAAAATGGGCGCGAAGGTCTCTTCCTGCACGGTCGCCATTTCGTTGCGGGCTTCGACGATGGCGGGGACCACGTAAGTGCCCGTTTCGTAGCCTTCGCCTTCCAGGACTTCGCCCCCAAAGAGGACGGTTCCCCCTTCGCCCTGTACCTGCTGGATCGAATGCTGCATCTTTTCCACCGCATCCTGATCGATCAGCGGACCAATCAAAGTGCCTTCGAGCAAGGGGTTGCCGATGCGTTCCGGCAGAGACTGGTAAGCCTTTAAGAGTTTCTCTTTGAAGTCATCGTAGATTTCGGCGTCGATGATGAGACGACGGGTGCTGGTACAGCGCTGACCACAGGTCCCCACCGAACCAAAGACGATGGCCGGGATCGCCAATTGCAAATTGGCGTGGCGAGAGAGAACAATGGCATTGTTCCCACCGAGTTCGAGCAGACTTTTGCCGAGGCGTTGGCCAACGGTTTCGGCTACGGCCTTGCCCATGCGGGTAGAACCCGTCGCAGATACCAGGGGAATCCGGCGATCTTGCGCCATGCGCTCTCCGGTTTCGCGATCTCCGATCACCAGGTTGAAGACGCCCTCGGGCAACTCATTCGCTTTCAGGACATCCGAGATGATGTTCATGCAAGCCAAGGCAGTCAGGGGCGTTTTCTCACTGGGCTTCCAGATGGAGACATTGCCACAAACCGCAGCAATCATCGCATTCCAGGCCCAAACCGCTACCGGGAAATTGAAGGCCGAAATGATGCCCACGGTGCCCAGGGGATGCCACTGCTCGTACATGCGGTGGTGCTTTCGCTCCGACTGCATGGTCAGGCCATACAACTGCCGGGACAGCCCAACCGCAAAATCGCAGATGTCAATCATCTCCTGCACTTCGCCCAGACCTTCCTGATAGATTTTGCCCATCTCTAAGGTCACAAGACGCCCCAGGGCCTCCTTGTGCTTGCGCAGGGCCTCGCCGATCTGGCGGACAATCTCGCCCCGTTGGGGAGCCGGGATGTCGCGCCACACCTCAAACGCCTTTTGAGCGGTTTCCACCACCAGCTCGTACTTTTCTTCCTTGGCGAATTGCACACTGCCCAGCGGCGTGCCATCTATGGCCGAGTGGATGGTCGTGTATGGCAAATTGGAGGCATGCCAGCATTCAGTTCCGGTATGGATCACCGGATTATTTTCCTTGATACCCAATTGTTGCAGGATATCGGGGGTTTCGGTTTTGGTCATTGCAATTCGAGGGTGGGAAATTGGTTGATTCGTTAACTAGGAAAATGAAGTAACAGCCAACGGCTGTCCCCCTTTGGAGGGGGCGTAGGGGGAGGAAAAGCATTCCTTGAAGCAGGCCCATGACCTCCTTTACAGAACGCTTTCCTTCCTCCAAGGGGTAAACTATTTAGAACTCTTGACAATCACGCCCGTCGCCTCAAAGGACAACTCTACCTTGGGCTCGGTGATGGTTTCTTCGGCTTCTTCTTCGGACATGCCAGCATCCTCAGCGAGGTGGCGGGCTTCTTCGACCGAGAGGGTATCCATGGCCACGATGCCTTCCATCACGGCGATGTCACCAGCTGCGTCGGTGGGGACGAAGAATCCATAATCCTTGAACTTGACGCGCATGTCCTCGCCATTGGGCAGGGCCATGGTCATCCAGCAGCCTTTCACTTTGCAGGCCGCGTCGATCTCTCCGGTCACCTTGATGGGTGCAGCAGGGTCATGTGATTCCAGGGTAGCAGGCAACTCACTCAGGGCTACGGCACCCGCTTCGTCGATGCGCAAGCCGTGGTAGCTTTTGTTCCCATCCGCAGAAACAGAATCCTCGGGGAAGCTCATTTTCTGCGCCTGTAGGCTAGAAAGGCCCATCAGCAGGGCGAAAGCAAAAAATACAGATGCGAATTTCATAGGTGTATTCAATTGTTTATGCAAAAGTACACACTTTGAAGGAGAAGTCAGAGAAGAAGTCAGATCGCGTTGCTGTCAGAAGTCAGAACGTCCCCAGAAAGGGACTGCCAGAGGGAGGAGACCTTGGTCAGGCTACTTGCTTAGCCGTAGGCTCCATGATCTCGCCCCCCTCGCCAAGCCCGTGCGCCGGAACGAGGGGGCGGTTTTCGTAGAAAACGGGGGGGCAGTCCCCCCGCAGCCTAGGCTGCTGCCCCACACCACTGGACAAAAGTCCTCTAGTCCCTTCTTGGCGCAAGCCTTCACCAGTACGGCGGGTTGGCCATCCCGAGAATCGGGAAGGAAGGGGGCCGGATGGTGAGTTGGGCTGGGACTTCGACGGTTTTTTGCCTACTTTTTTCCCGCGAAAAAAGTAGGTCCGTTGAGCTTGCGAAATCCCGCTTGCGGGAAAGGCGACGCTGCACTTGGACAACAAAAAATGAAGGGAATTCGAGAAATGTCTAGTGGTGTGCTGCTGCCCCCCTTGAACCTGCCCAGATGCCAGCGCAAGGGGGGCTATGTCATGAGGCTTACGGCTGAATCTTTCCTGGCACCGCCAGCTCCCGCCTCCCGCCTCATTCCCCCACCGCTGCCTCATGATCAAATTTCCGGTAGCGGATCATCATGAAGATCGCCGACAGGAACATGATCCCACTCAGGAGGAAAGTGGCGTAGATGACGTTGCCGCCGTTGGCTTCGTCAGCGAAGAAGGGGATGGTCAGCAGCACAAAGAAGCTGGCCCGCATCATCACGTTGATGACCATGAGGAAGGAATTGACCCGTCCGATGATGCGGTTGGGGACGATGCGGACGAGATAGGTGATGCGCCGGATGCGGGCTCCGGCATTGGCGACGCCCAGCAAATAGGCCGACATCAGGGTGAGCAGCACCGATTGGGTTACCGATAAAACCACAAAGAGCACCCCCGCCAGCAGCAGCAGACCGATGATCTGCCGGATGATGTTGCCGCGACGCACGATGGCTATAAAGCCCACAATGCCCGCACTGATCGCCCCCAGCGAATAGACGCCTTTGAAGGAGGAGAGGATCACGGCTTGTTCCTGGAGGTAGTCCTTCACGTAGATGGGGGAGACCACCTGAATCATCACCAGCAAGGAGAAAAAGATCACGTGGGAGGCGATGCCGAACAGCAGCAAATCGGGTCGATCCACCAAATAGCGATAGCCTTGCTTCATGCGATTGAGCACCCGGCCCTGATCGATGACCTTGGAGGCGGAGGGCCGATAGGGAATTTGATACAGCAGAAAGAAGCCCAGGATGTAGGTACAGCCGTCCAGCAGGAAGATTTCTGGCAAGGTCCAGGCTTCGAAGCGCATCGTCTCCGGCCACCAACTCAGGTCCACCGTCCCATCCAGCAGGATGCCACCCACCATCATGCCGATGAAGGAGGTGGTTTGGCCCATGATTTCGATGGCGCTGTTGACGCGGGCGTAGAGGTGTGGCTCGAATAGCTCCTGCACAAAGGCGTAGAGGTTGGGGTAGTGGACGTTATAGGTGAAGATGGTGATGGTGTAGACCAGCGCCACCAGCGCAAAGGGCAGGTCCCCTAACCAAAACCCAATCCCGGCAATGCTCAGCAGGATGCAGGCGTCGATGCCATTGAGGCTGAGGAAAATCTTTTTGCGGTTGTATTTGTCCACCAGGGTCCCGGCATACATGCCCCAAAAGAGAGACAGCACGGTCACGACTGCCACCATGGAGGCGTTGAGCAGTTTGCCTGCCGGCTGACCGATCAGGTACCAGGGAATGGCCAGCATGGTGATCCCCTGGGCAAAGCCGGAGATGATGTTGGCCGCAAAAAGAAAGAAGAGGACGCGTAGCTGTTTCAAGGGGGCAAAGGTAGGAAAGATTGGTGTTTGGCTGTTGATCTATTTTTCTCAAAAAGGGATCATTGCCCATCGTGTCGCCTGCTGCGGGCCTGACTTTTTGTACGCACAAAAAGTCAGCAAAAAAGCGCCGAAGTCCCAGCCCAACGCCACTTTCCGCCCCAAGCGCGGACTTCGTGGCCCACCCGCCGTTGTGGTGAAAGCTTCGCCAAGCATCAAGATTCACCATGTTGTCCGGTAATATGCTGTAACTAACTCTCCGAATTGGATTATGGTTGCGATTCGTACCTAATTCTCCTTTCGATGAAGTACTTGCTCTCTTTGACCATCCTGGCGGTTGCGATTGGCTTGCCGCTGTTGGGGTTGGCGCAGTCTTCGGCGGATTGTGCTGGCAGCCAGGTGATTCAATTTTCCCAGAAGAAGCGCAGCTTTGCGTTTCCGGCTCCTGCAGATCGCGGGGGCGAGCTGGCCGAAATTTCCAATCGAGGGGCTTGCCCCAGCGGTTTTCAGCGAGAGCATCACACGCAATGGTTTCGCTTCGTTTCGCCTTTCTCAGGTTGGTTGGGGATCGAATTGGTGCCGGAACTGGTGGCGGATGATTACGATTTGCTGGTCTATCCAGACACCTTAGCGGAAAGTTGTGCGGCAATTGTAGCGGAGGAACTTTGTCCTGTGCGAGCGATCATCTCCCGCAACGACACCAGCATCGCCAGCCGAACGGGCTTATCGTTGGAAGGCATGGGCATCGAAATTCCAATTGGACCGGGAGCGGCTTTTGGGGAGTTATTATCGGTGAAAAAAGGGGAGGCCTACTACCTCGTGGTGGACAATGTCTATGGGGGAGAAGGCGGTTTTCAACTGAATTTTTCCTACTTCTTTCAGCCTAAGATTCAGGTACGGGTGGTCGATAGTGTCAGTCGGGAAGGCATCGTAGCCGAGGTGGGGTTGCATAGTTGGCCGGACAGCAGTCTGATTGCGGTGGATTCTTCTCTGGCTAGTGGGTATTGGGACACCGAGCCCTTTCTGCCCTATGGCACCCAACTCTATCTGAGCATTCAAGCCGAGAAGTACCTGAAGCGTTCTTTTCCACTGAAACGCAAGCGATTGCGAGGCATGAGCCGAGAACCCCTGGAGGTGGCACTTCTCTCCTTGGCCGAAGGGACGGTCATCCAATTGGACAACGTCCTTTTTCGCGGAGGATTGGCCATTTTTCTCCCGGCTTCCTATCCTACTTTGGAAAAATTGCATCAGTTGCTGGTAGATCAACCCGATCTGCACATCCAAATCGAAGGCCACGTCAACGCTGCGGGAAGTCCCCCCAGCCAGTGGGAGTCGCCCACCCATAAGCGACTTTCTCAACAACGCGCCGAGGCCGTTCAGCAATACCTGATCAAGCGAGGCATCGCTCCCGATCGTCTCTCCGCTCAGGGATTTGCCGCCACCCGCATGCTACATCCTTACACCATGGGGGAACGACAGATGCAACAAAACCGCCGGGTCGAGGTTCGCATTGTGTCAACAGCAGGAGAGGAGTGATGGGCTTTTGCAGGCTTCATTTTGTTAGATAGGATTATCAGGATTTGCTCCGGCAAGTGGCTTTAGGCTCCGCTGAAAAGAAGATTGACAGGATGGGGAAAGCTGTCTCCCTTCGAATGATCTGACAGTTTTGCCCCTCCCCCTTTTTACCCTGTCGACAAATGTTAAACTTATCTTAAACAAGCCACCCCAGGTATCTCAGCGTAGTCACTTTCGTATCTTACCTTGACAACGCAGTACGCAAAAACGATCAACAAGAACATGAAACAACTTCTGTCATATATCCTGGTATCGGTGGCAGTAAGCGGCTTGAGTATTGCCGGCTACCACTTTTCTGGCTTGGGACAAACGCAAGCGGAGTCGGTTGCTCTGACAAGCAGCGAGGCTTCTTCTCCTCAGGATCCCTCTTTCACTTTCGAGGTCAATCATCCCATGCCGAATTTGACGGCGGCGGAGAGTTTGCCCGTTTCTTTCACCCCTGCGGCTGAAGCTTCCATGCCAGCCGTGGTGCACATCAAGTCCATCAAGACGCGGGCGAGAGCGAATTATGATCCCTTCTACGAGCTATTCGGGATGCGACCCCGCCAACAGAATTCTCGGCAGCAGACCTCCAGTGGGTCGGGCGTCATCATCGGCGCGGACGGCTATATCGTCACCAACAACCACGTGATCGAAGACGCCGACGAATTGGACGTTACCCTATACGACAACCGAACCTTCAAAGCCAAAGTCATTGGGACCGATCCTTCTACAGACCTCGGCCTGATCAAAATCGAAGGCTTCAACCTCCCCACCATGGATTTGGTGAACTCCGACGAAGTGAGGGTAGGGGAGTGGGTGCTCGCAGTGGGTAACCCTTTCAGCTTGTCATCGACCGTAACCGCCGGGATCGTCAGTGCCATCGGGCGCGACCTGGAGATCATCAAGGATCGCATGGCGATTGAGTCCTTCATCCAAACCGATGCCGCGGTCAATCCTGGCAACAGTGGAGGTGCCTTGGTGAATCTGAATGGTCAATTGATCGGCGTGAATACGGCCATTGCTTCTCCCACGGGTACTTATGCGGGTTATGCGTTTGCGGTTCCAGCCAACATTGTGAAAAAGGTGGTCAGCGACCTCAAGGAATTTGGCACTGTGCAGCGCGGCTTCCTGGGCATTACTTCTGCCAAAGCGCTGGACGGCGATCTCGCCCGTCAATTGGGCACAGATCTGACCGAAGGCGTAGTGGTAGAAGGGACCGCCGAAATCAGTGGCGCACGCAAAGCAGGCTTGCGGAATGGCGACATCATTGTGAGCATCGACGACGTGGAAGTGCGGAACGAGGCCAAATTGCTGGAACTGATCGGACGGAACCGCCCCGGCGATGTGATCAACGTCAAGTTTGAGCGAAATGGTAGCCTCCAGCGTGCGGATGTGCAGTTGACGGATCAATATGGTAACACCACGGTGGATGCCGTGGGTCGAAGCGAGGTCCTCAACGACATTGGGATTGAATTGCGAGATTTGACGCCGCGCGAGTTGGATCGGATCGGCATCAACACTGGGGTGCTGGTCGCTAAACTGACCGCCGGAAAATTGCGCAGCCAAACTTCGATGAAGGAGAACTTCGTGATCATGCGCATCAACGATGAACAGGTTCGAAGCTCTGGAGACGTTACTTCCTTTTTGGAGTCAGTGCTGGGTCGTATCAGCCTGACTGGATTTTATCCGGGCTCCAATCGCCTCTACAATTACGAATTCGAGTTATAGCTTTTTCATAATTGTGTTAGGTTTTTCTCCCCTGGTTCGCTGGCCGAGCTAGGGGTCTTTTTTTACCCAGTAGGAGAAGAGGAAGAAAGGTCGGAGGCTTCGAAGAAGGCAGCCAGGTCCAACTCCTGTTGCTTCACCCAATGTGCTTTCCCCAACTCAGCCCAGCGGCGGGCCAGATATTCCTGCTCGGTTTGGCCGGGGGT
>JBCCCJ010000146.1:0-8530 GCA_039033615.1 Bacteroidota bacterium | reverse complement strand
GGGCCAGCAGGGCATTTGTTGTTTCCTAGCTTGAGCTATCAGCAGGTTCATAGGCAGCAGCCAAGGTTTCACTGGCGAGATACCCCCAGCAATGTAGGAGCCTTGCCCGAGTGGTTTCGTCAGCAACCGGAAAGCATTCGCAGCATCCATCCGACGCACTCTGTCAGCGGACAAGGCCCAGATATTGCCGCCTTACTAGGCGGACATGAGCAAGACGACACCCCTTGTGGCCCCAACTCCCCGTTTCATCGTTTGAGATCGTGGGGGGGACAAATCCTGATGCTCGGGTGTGGGCTAGGCCCCAATACCAGCATGCATGCAATCGAAGAGTTGGTGGAGCCCCCCTATTTGTTCGATCCCCTCCCCTACTCGATCGAAATGCACAGTCCAGGAGGCAGTTGTATCCAATCCTATCGTCCACATGGATTCCAAGGCTGGGTTCAGCGTTATGACCGAATCGAATCTCTCCTCCAGAAGCAAGCAGGGCTAAGATTCGGCTATGTCGGCCCGGCCCAATCCTGGCTGATAGAAGTACCTGCCCTTTGGGAGGTCGCTCTTCGGGCCCTTCATCAAGATCCTTGGTATTTCGTTGATCCTGCGGGGCAGAGCGGTTGACATTACCTTTTGGCTAGGTTGAGAGACAAAGCAAGGAGAAAACTCCATGCCACCTCTCTACCCCATTTTCATGATGACCTGCTTTCGATTGACCTGTTTCTTTGCCCTGATGTGCTTCTTTTTCCCCCTCTCTGCCCAAAGCTGCCAAGGTGTAATGGCTGGGCTCTCCCAGGTGTTTGACAATAGGGTCCCGGATTACTTCGAATTCCGGGAAGAGGTCGCCAAGACCTTTGTAGAGGTCATCATTCCTGGAACTGCTGGAGCCGAGACCAGCCTGAAGCAAACCGTCGAAGCCGCCACGAAGCTCCAGGTGAAGGCCTATCAATCCTACGGCATCATCGCTGGGGAAGGGGACAGCAAAATTGGCCCACGACACCTCGTCATTCCCACCGAACAGGCTACTGGGAAACTCGGCATCGAACGAACTTTCGAAATCTCGAATTCGCCCTACGACGAAGTTCATATCACCGTCCGCAAAACCGGAGGCAAAGGCGGCGTCAACCTGGCCGCTTGTGTCACCTACCCCAATGGCTCCAGCTACACCGAAAAACGGACCTCCATTGCTCACTCCGGCAGCAGCATAGGAGACGAGGTGAAGCTTAGCTTTTCCAACATGGAAAACGACAAAATCATCACCCTCCATCTGGTGAAAACGGGTCTCCCTCCGGATCAGGTTGAATATTCCGTGACGGTAGAGGGAGCATTCAATGCAGCGAAGTTGGCCGATTTGTATCAACCAACTTCTGCCCTCAAAGAGACGCCCAAGATCCCTACCCTACCCCAGCCTGTGAAGCAGGAGTCTACCAAGCGAGTTGCTACTCCCAAAGTCAAAAAGCACTAGACCTCCTGGTATCCAATCACCCTTTTCGTTTCCCTTCTTCTCCCAGCTCGCCATCAGATGCCACCGACTGGTTCGCGCTGGCGTGCTGTTTGGGCGGATGCAGCACTTTCACGTTGGAAGGAGGTTCCAAGCCCTCTTCCAGTTCTGCCAATTGGGATTCGATTCGGTGTTTGAAACGGAAATAGGCTTCTGGCTCGATGAATCCTTCTTGCTCTACCCACGGCTCTACGCTGTAGCGTCGGCAAAACGCTTCCACCTGAGCTTTATCCATCCGGGAATGGGTAGTCAGGTAGCTTGCCATCCGAAGCAGTAGTCGTTTGTTGCGTCGAAGAATGGTTTCAGCCTCGTGTTCGCACGCCTGAATGATGGCCAGGGCTTCGGTCTCATGTTCGTCCTTGTGAAAGAAGCTATCGTAGTGATCCGGATCTTGGATGAAGACCGAAATTGGCTGACTCCCCATACCATAATCCTTGATGGCCCGGTTGGCGAGTTCGGTAGCCGTCTCCAAATCAGAAATGACACCAGTAGAAGTCTGCTCTTCCCCAAAGACCATCTTTTCCGCGACCAGTCCTCCCAGCGAAATGATGATGTCCTTTCTCAGGATCTCTTTGGTGCGCAAATCTTCCGGGAAACGGACCCGGCAAAAACCTTGGGAATCGCTATCCGCCGTTTGCGTCAACACACTTTCTGGCAGGATGCGAAGCGTCAAAGCAGCCAGAACCGCGTGCCCGGCTTCATGGACCGCCGTATGCGCCTGCACATCATCATTCCTGGACTTTCGCAAGGAATTGACTTTGAGCCGAATGGGATAGCGCAATTCATGGATTCCTTCCCCTTCAGCGTCATAGCACGTCAGGGAAAAGGCTTCCTTTCGATACTTCCAGCGCACTTCCGCTGGCTCTATTTCTGCTTCTGCCAAATCACACACCAAGCGGCTCAAATACGACTCAACCAAGTTCCCAATGGTGGTGAGTACCGGACGAACTCCTTGCGTGGGAAAAACTCCCTCGGCGTAGAGAATGTCCTTGACGCTTTTGGCAAAGCGGATGTTGAACCCAAATTCGGTGCGGGCATAGGTACGTATCCGTCCCAGATGCCGCTGAATCAAACGGGCAAAATCTTTGGCGGTGAAAGCTGGATACAAGACATGATTGTTGCCCAAGCGGGCGATTTGTTCGTTGCGAAAACGACGCTGCAGCGCCCGCTTGACATCGGCTACCGTGATTTTGAGGGTATGATGGTGAAACTCATCTGCACTGATATCCGGATTAATATTGCGGCTCATATAATAGGCCTCATCCAGGTTGCCGATCACAAAGATCAGGGCCTTGGACAAGTCCATCAGTTTGAGGGCTCCTTCATTCGAAGCGGCTTCCAGCACAAAATCAGCCAGACCTTCCAGATCCATCAATTTGATGGTTTCCCGCAATTGCAGGCGCGTGGTGTATTCTCCTTCCAACAGGTTTTCCAACCCATTGAGAAAATCATCTTCCAAAAAGAAAGCGAGCTTGGGCTTCTCTTCTCCTACATAGCGATAACTGAAGCTGAAACCCCGAAAAATGCGGCGAAAGCTGCCTTTTCCAGCTACAATTTTGCCTTGCTCCAGAACCACGCCTTCGTCTCGGCACTGTAACAGCAACTCGTAGCATTGGGAAGCCTTGCGAATGAAAAATTGACTGGGCACAGGATTGTAGTAGAATTTGCCGGAATCAAGCAATTCCCAAATGATGCGCAATTTATCCGCATTCACTTCCTGACCATTGTCGACCGAGCGGGCAAATTGAAATTCGTCCAGGCAAAGAACCACTGGCTGTTCGCTGTGATGAGACAGGTCATCGGATAGGAAGGTTTTCAACCAGACTTCGCTATTGTCCCGAAATTCTCCCACGTCTACCTGAACGAAGGCCTGTTCGGTTTCCAGCAATTGGACCAAGCGACGCACCAACGCGGTTTTGCCAGTTCCGGTCATGCCCCACAGGCTCACCACCAAGGGGCGAGTTTGGGCCTGCGGAAACAACCACCAAGGACGGATCAAGTCAATCACCTCTTCGATGATCGCATCCAATCCGATGAATTCTTGTTGCAGTATCTTGCGGGCTCTCTCTAGGCGAGTTTTGCGCGCAAGAATTTGAGAACGATCTAACTGAGTGCTCATTGGGGCACAAGTGATAGGGGTTTGCTCTCCGGAGAGAGAAAAAGGAAAAGATGACTATGGCAGGGGGTGGAGTACCTGCGAGGGAAATAAAAGGGGGATGAATCAGCGGATAGATTCTACCAAATGGGCGAATCTATGAGGCAACTGAGCACCTCTGAAAGCCAATTCGGAATGTCATGGTTCTGGCAAGCATGTCATTGGCGGGGTAGAGGTGAAACTTGGCGGAAATGAAATTGGTGATTGGATATACGAATCCGTTCTGAAAACGTTAGGTTGAAACGGGGAGAATTCTGTCCCTCGGATCTACTTTTCCTGAGATAAAGTTTGCAGAAAGAAGAATTCAGAAAGTCGAACATGGTTGAGTTAATTGAAGAGAAGCAGGAGAGAGATTCCGCTTTCCAAACCTTGCGAAAGGGAATTTTGCGTTACATATTGTCATCTCCCCCTTGCAATAGGGCGTTTGTTAACTCTTGTTGAACGAAGGAAAAGCTCAAGCATCGGGAAACCCCGAACCCTGATCCCTGACCCCTGTCCCCATGATCCCTGACCATCAGCGCATTGCTTTTCTCTTTGCCCACCCGGACGATGAATTGTACGTCGGGGCCATGATCCGTCGGCTGAGCGCCGCCAACAAATCCATCGTAGCGATGTATGCGACCAGTGGTGACGGCGCGGGTTTTCCAGAGCGGCGAGAAGCAGAGGCCAAGGCTTCGTTGGCGAAATGTGGCCTGAGCTCGGAAGTCATCCATTTCCTTCGCATTCCTGAGCATCAGGTGCTGAATCAATTGGAGCCCCTACTGGAAAAGAGCCAGTCAGTACTCCGTGATTTCCAGCCAGATTGCCTGATCAGTCATGACTATGAGGGCGGACATGAAGCCCATGATGCCCTGAGTTTTGCAGCCAGTTGGTTGACGCAACACGCCGCAGCCCCGATTCAGCTCTACACCTATCCGCTCTATCACGGCAAGCCGCAAGAGCGGCAGGGAGCGCGCTTCAAACCCAGCAGAACCGACTTTTTGACCTTCCCTTTATCTCCAGAAGAAGCCCAACTCAAATTGGACCTCATTGCGACCCATGCCAGCCAGCAGCCCCATTTTGAGGGGTTGAAGCGGTCCGCCGAGGATTATCTGACATTGCTACAGGCGAGGGAGGTGTTGTTTCCAGTTGATCGTCCCATCAACTTCTCCCAGCCTCCTATGCCGGAAGTAGGCTACGAATTTCATCGAAATGGCTATCGGTTCACAGACTTTCAGGCGGCCATTGCTCCCTTTATCAAAAAATGAACTCCCCCGATTCCCTCCTATTCCTGCCCCTACCGCTCCTAACATTGCCACTCTCTAAGACCATGTTTGGGATAGAAAATTTGCTAAAGAAATTTTCTGATTTGAGGTTCTGACAAGCAATTTCGACGAAGAATAGCGAGCTATTTTGAGGAGAAAGTGCGCGGTTCAGGTTCTCAAAGCTGGGAATTTCCGAGAAAATTAGCATCCCAAACATGGTCTAAGGGGGTACGTCAGATGTCCCAAATTCACGGGTAATGTTGGGATAGATGGCAGTCGCTAGGCGCCTGCTTGTTTCAGGAGGACATCTGCTTCTACCGAACTGCGAATCGCTATCGCGCTTCGGTTGTTTTGAGGCATGAGATTTCCAGAAAAACGCAGCCCGCCAGGGATGCTCCCCTCGGTAGCAAAGGCACTAGATGATTCTTATCAGCAGGCGCATCGCGACTGCCATTTACTGGGAGATTATTTTTCTGGTGCCATCTGATGTCCCCCCCTTTCTAAATCCATGTAGGTTCTGTCCTGCAAAATCCTGGGGGAATTCTTCGACTCCTGGGAAGCCCAATTCGATGTCTCGCCCATCATGAGGCAGGTAATTCGTTCGGAACAAATAATCCCAGATCGCTAGCGTGAGAGCGAAGTTCACTCCGTCTTTTCGATCTTCCGGCAAATGATAGGCGTGGTGCCAAATGTGCAGTTCAGGGCTGTTGAAAATGATCTTCATATAAGAACTCAGCACTGCGACCCCAATGAAGGCACTCCCCAGCACGATGCCCAGCCCAATGAGCCAATGGTCAGCCATACTCATGGCCATCCACAGGCCAATCAACCCGCCCAGGATTCCTCCAGATACCCGACCACTCACGCTGAGGTTGGAGTGATTGTAATGCCCCACTGCCAGGGTAAAGATGTGAATGATGAAAAAATCATTGAGTCCAATCCCGATCAGGGCAAGTGGGAAATATTCCAGGGTTCGATAGACCACATTTTCCATCCAGTGGTAGCGAAGGTGGGCGGCAAACCCCATTTCTCGCACCGAATGATGCACCTTGTGGAACTCCCACAACCAGGGAACCTTGTGCAGCAGTCGATGGACCCACCATTGGATAAAGTCCCTGACGACAAATCCTAGCAGCAAATGGGCCCAGATGGGCCAGGACTGCACTTGCAAGGCCACCAGGTTTTCGATCCCCATCCACCCTAATACATCATGGAACATATTCACCACCACATCTGAGGCGGCATTGTAGATGATCAGGGAAAAGAGAAAGAAATTGAAAAACATATAGAAAAAGTCCAGCCAGAAATCTTTCCGAAACCGGGCTTGGTCTTTGCGCCAGGGCCGAATCCACTCCAAAAGCAGGAAAAAGGCCGAAACCCCCAGGAGCCAATAAAAATAGTTGTGACCATGAGGATTGGTTACTTCCCGCCATAGGTAGGAAGCATAATTTCGATAGCCATTGAGGAAAATTTCTACATACTCCATACAACGAGTCAGATCAAATGCTTTGTCAAAGTTCTTCTTTTTTCCCTATAATTTCTGTGATCTATGTCTCACAAACTGTCTGGTAGCAGATAAGGTTGGGGAAAAAGGGACCAGCTTGTAATTTTGGGCCTAACTATTTGAGATAATGAGCCGATTCCTTCTCCTGTTTCCCATCGCCCTCCTGATCGTGGCCTGTCAGGGCGAGTCCTCTGCCCCGCCGCCACCGCCGGCCCTCCAAGCTGATCTCCCCAACGTGGTACTCATCATAGCGGATGACCTGGGATATGGCGACCTGAACCAATTTGGGCAAGAAGGCTTCCGTACACCCTTCCTCAGTCAGATGGCGCGAGAAGGTATGACATTCACCAATTTTTATGCTGGCTCTACCGTCTGCGCTCCTTCCCGGGCTTCGTTGATGACCGGACGACATACCGGGCATAGCTCGGTTCGCGGCAATGTTGCAGGTCAACTCTTGCGAGAAGAGGAGATCACCCTCGCCGAAGTGTTCAGGGATGCAGGATACGCGACGGGCATCATGGGAAAATGGGGCATTGGGCATCCTCCTGCAGCAAATGATCCGGCGCAGCATGGATTTGAGGAGCATTATGGCTACGTCAATATGTGGCACGCGCATAATTTCTATCCAGAATTTCTCTATCGGAATGGAGAAAAAGAAGCCCTGGCTGGCAATCAACTCCAGACAGCCACGGATGGGAGCAATCCCTGGGCGAGCCTTCCAGAAGGTACCGGGGTCGCGGCAGTCAAAGAAACCTACGCCCCTTATGAAATCGAACTGGCCGCTTACAATTTCATCGCTCAGCACCAGGATCAGCCATTTTTCCTGATGCTCTCTTTGAATCAGCCCCACGCCAACAATGAAGCAATGCCCAACGGCCTGGAAGTGCCTGCTTACAGCCCAAGGGTCAGTGATGATTGGCCGGAAGCGGAGAAGGGATTTGTAACCATGGTCCAGCACATAGATACCGTAGTCGGTCGCATGTTAGGCCAGATCGACCAATTGGGGCTGGACAATCAGACCCTGGTGATGTTTACCAGCGACAACGGACCACATCAAGAAGGGGGGCACAAAGTCGAGTTCTTCGACAGCAATGGACCTCTGCGTGGAAAAAAACGGGACCTCTACGAAGGGGGGATCCGGGTACCCTTGATCGTTCGCTGGCCCGGCATGGTTCCCGTTCAACGGCAAATGGGCAGCCCCTATGCCTTTTGGGACCTCTTGCCCACCATGGCCGAACTGACGGGGAATTTTCCGCCGAGTGGCTATTCCCTGGACGGGGTTTCGATGCTACCTACCATCATTGGCAATTCCATGGCCCAGCAGCGGCACACCTATTTGTATTGGGAGTTCTATGAGCAAGGGGGGAAACAGGCAGTTCGCTGGAACAATTGGAAGGGAATCAGGCAGAACGTGGCCGAACTCGGGAAACAGGCCGAGCTAGAATTGTATGACCTGGCCAGAGATATAGGAGAAACCCAGAATGTGGCGGATCAACACCCAGAAGTGGTACAACAGATCCTCGATTATATGGAAGAAGCCCATACCCCTATGGCTGACTATCCCCTTTTTCCGACTGGCCCATAAAAAAGGGCAGAAATTCATTGGCTAAGCCAATCATTTCTGCCACAAGATGAACTACTACTACGATTCTTGGGTATTTTTATGACAAGACGGAGAAATCCGTACGTTTCGTTGCATTCAATTTACTTAATACAACAATTTCCTTGTATTGTCAAGCAAATTGTTCTGCCTGGATTTCTCTCTTTTACCCAAAAGATCATGGATGGACTATTTCAACGCTGGTTAGGCATCTCAGAGTACATCACCATCCGATATTTTCTCATTGCGGGCACCGCTTTTGTGCTTTTTTATGTGTTGTTGAAACCCTGGGTTCAGATTCGGAGAATTCAGAAACGCTTTCCGAAAGCCAAACACTACTGGCGAGACATTTTCTTCTCTCTCATCACAGTCGTGATTTTTGCGACCATTGCCCTCTTAGTCATAGTGGTATGGTTTCCCTACACCAACCTCTACCTCGACATTGGCGAATATGGTTGGGGCTACTATGGATTCACCTATGTGTGGATGTTGGTGCTCCATGACACCTATTTCTATTGGATGCACCGCCTCATGC
>JBCCCJ010000145.1:0-8552 GCA_039033615.1 Bacteroidota bacterium | reverse complement strand
GATCGACTTGTTCGTGCATTTGCCTGCCGTAGCGATCGAATACCAGCAAGCGTTGAAAGATGGCTCCGGGCTGAAGTTGAAAGCGGAAGTCGTCTTGGATGCCATCTCCATTGGGGGAAAATACGTTGGGGACAAAGGCTTCACAGCCGCAATCGACCGTATTGACCACAAATTGAAGGATTTCTTGAAAACAACGGGTCTCGATTCGCACGGTGTACAAGTCGCTTGTTTCGATGGACTGGATCGGCAAGGTGCTCCCATCCCCCCACAGATAGGTGGCTTCAGGTACAGAGATGTCTATTTCCCAGCGGTCTTTTTGGCATAAAATGGTGTCGCTGGGATAGGGAAAATCGGGCAGAATCTGCAGCTTCAGTTCAAAACTATCGGTCCGAATGCAAGAAGGTGTCGCAGTTTCCAATATCCATACGCCTGGCTCTCGAAGCACTCTTTCTGCCTCAGAAAATCCGTCTTGCCATTGCCAGTTGGTGTTTTCGTCCACCACCGACAGGCGAAGCTGTTCCCCCGGGCACAACAAGCTATCCCCAATCAGGGACAAATTTTCGGCTACGCCAGGCACTACCTCTACAGAATCCATGATTGGGCAATCATTGACCACCGCTGATACTTGGTACCAGCCTGCTTCATCAATTTGGCGCTGGGGCGCCTCACTTCCGTCTGCCCATTGCAGGTCCTGAATCTGAGCAGTTGGCACGCTCAGGGAGAGATTCAGACGTTCGCCTTGGCAAAGAGAGAGATCCTGCCAGACGATCAGGCTATCCGGCAAGCGGCTCGCACATGCTTCGACCTCCACCTGATCGATGTAGGCATAAACGGTGGGATCCTTGGCAGGGTCCTCGCTTTCTTTGATCAAGCGCATATCTGCATCTTGAAAAAAATTTCCGATGACTAGATGGTCTTCCCCGCCTTCGGCTTCATACAAGCCAGAAATTTGTTCCCAGCCGGTCTGGTTGCGGAGCAAATAGCCATCGGGATTGCTGATGATTGCCGTTTTCTCCATGACGTCTCCTCCCGTGATCCGGCCGGCCTCCAGGGTCATGCCCAGGCGATCGGTAGAATAGGCCGAGGTTTCCCCGATGTTGACCCAAAAGCTCAGGAAATAGGTCTCCCCAGTCCGCAAACTGTCTTGTAATTTGACTGCCAAATACTCGCGATATGGCCCTTCGTTGGGCGCATCCAGCCACAACCGAATGCCGGCGTAGCCATCCCCAGCTTTGGGCTCTTGCTCTCCCCATTGATTGTTGGGAACTCCAGCGAAACCTCCCTGTCCGCAGCGGTGCGCGAAGTCAGTGGTTTTTCCGTTGGGAGAATACCAGGGTTGGGCCATGTAAATCTGGCCTTTGTTATAGGGGCAGGTATCCCATTGGGTAAACGTGTGATTGGGCACCAGATTTTGGGCGTACAAGGCTTTTTCCTGCCCAAAAAAGCAGCTCATCCAAACAACAAACGTCCACAAAATCGCGCGCAGCAGCATAGCATTCAATCCTTAGTGAGGAGCAGAGGCATGGGAATGTGGTGTGTCCTGGGCAGAAAAAGGAGTGGCTTTCCCCTTCCATTCTTGGGGAGCTTGCCCCTCTACGATTTGATATCCTCGTCGAAGAGGCAAGTCAGAGATCACTTGAGATTCGCTGCCCGCCCATTCGATGGTCAATTTCTGAAGTCGTACTGCTTGACCCAAGCCGATTTCCGCCCGCAGGGGGCTCGCTCCAAAGCTCCCTCCAGAGCTGATGGTTCGGTATAGGTGGCGTACCTGCCCGTCCGAAAGTTCGACCTCCAGGTGCAGGCGACTCCCAATCGCGGAACGATTGGCTCGTTGGCCGACCAACTGAAGGGTGATCCAGGCAGCACTGTCTTGGTAGGGATTTTCAAATAAAGCATTCCAAAATACATCTCCCTCCAAGGCTCCTCCCATATTGGCATACACATCCTGATCGCCGTCCTGGTCCAGGTCTCCAAAGGCGATGCCATGCCCTTTTTGTATATGAGCAAAGCCTCCTGCCGTGCTCACTTCCTGGAAAGCCTTCCCTGCATCGTTGCGAAACATTCGATTGGGGATGATCGATTCCAAGTTGACTTCTCCGGTTCCGGCATAGAAATCCAGCCAGCCATCGTTGTCCAGGTCTCCATAATTGGCCCCCATTGCATAGACAATCCGATCCAGGCCGATTTGTTCGGAAATTTCCTGAAAGGTGCCGTCGCCTTGGTTGTGGTATAAGCGAGGGGTGAGGGAGCGATGTGGCTGACCGCTGTATTCTTTGAAGATGTCGCTGGTGATGCTTCCGATGACCTCACTGCGAGCGTAACCTGCGACGAAGATGTCTTCCCAGCCGTCGTTGTCCCAGTCAAATAGCCAAGTCGGGAAGGAATAAAAGGGTTCTTCCTCCAAGCCTGCTGAGTAGGTCTCCAAATCAAATCGGGGCACGCCATTGGGGAGGGTTTCGACATTGCGCAGCAATATGTTGGGACGTTGGTCGCTGTATAGGGACAGGTACAGGTCTGGTCGGCCATCCCGATCATAGTCGCCGCTGGCCACTCCCTTGACAAAGGCATTTTTCCAGGCCAAGGGGGAACCTGTCAAACTCACGTAGGCTTCTTCTGCTACTTCTCGGAAAGTGCCATCTTGTTGGTTGAGGTACAATTCGCAGGGATGCACTTCGGTGCCTCCCTGAGATTCGTTGCCAATGAAAAGATCCACCCATCCATCCAGATTGAAGTCCTGCCAGACCGCCGTTTGGGTGGGGTGATAGCTGAGCAAGCCCGCAGCCTCGGTGACTTCGGTGAAGGTGCTGTCGCCATTGTTGCGCAGCAAAGCGTTGGGTTGGTGGCCAAATTCTCCCAACCAAGCCCCGCGTAGCAAGAGTACGTCCAAGTCTCCATCGTTGTCGTAATCGGCTTGCAGAAGATTGAGCGCCCCAGGCAGATTCGCCAAACCAGCCGCTTGGGTATGCTCGACAAAGCCGCCTGCTTGATCATGGAGAAACAATTGAATCTTCCCCAAGGGGTGCCATTCTGAAACCATCACATCCAGGTATCCATCGCCATTGAAGTCATCCAACACCACTCCACCAGAAAGGCCATTGGCATCTAGGCCCACCTTGCCTGCCACTTCCGCGAAAGGAAGCAAGGGATATTCGGAGTCCAGGGCATCGACTGGCAAGCGATAGGCTTCAGGAACTCCTTCTGGAAATTGGCCCAAAGTCATGTAGGCCACATTGAGCAGCCATTGAGCAGACAAATCGCCCGGGCGATCTCGCAGTGATTGCTCCAATAGGTCAATGGCTGCCTGACTGCCTTCTGGCAATTGGTGGATGCCGCTTCCCTGAATGGGCAAGAGACAAGATTCCGGGCCGTGATTCAATTGGCAATTTTGTTCCTCTCCCAGCCTCACATAAGCTGTCGCCAACCGATACGGAACATCAGCTTCCTGATCGAGCGTCAGCCCAGGCAGGGCTCCATGCGTCTGGAACAATTGCCACAACTTTTCCAGCCACTCAACGGCTTCTTCATTTCGTCCGGCATACAAGAGACTCACCGCCCGGCGATAGTAGAGGGGCAGTCGTTCTCCCTCCGGTGCAATGCGAAGCAAACTATCAAAATAGGCGATTTGTACTTGGTTGGCGTATAGATTTTCGGGGGTATAAAAGGCGTGAAACGCCGGAGGCAAAGCTGCGATCTGCTCTGTTTGCGTAGCTTCAGACACCCGCTGACAGGCGCTATTCCACAGACTGGTTCCCATCAAGATCCATACGAGCCACCATCGAGACATAGGAAGAATTAACGAGTAGGAAAGTAAGCAAACGGGCTGCTCCTGAAAGAGAAGCAGCCCGCGTATTAAGTTCAGAAAATTCTAGTAGCCAGAATTTTGATCAGCTTCGGAAATGTTGATGTTGTTATCAATCTCTCCTTGAGGCACTGGCAGCAAAGCGTGCTTAGGCAAGCTCAACTGAGGATGAACGGCTCCAACGGTTTCTTGTAACAGATCCCGACGCAGCAGATCGCGGTAGCGGATTTGCTCACCAGCAAACTCTACGCGACGCTCTTGCATGATGGCATCGATGAAATCATCTGCACTGCCAAAGTCGCCCACGGTGAATTCAGATAAGCCCGCACGAGTACGGATTTGGTTCACCTTGTCTACCGCATCAGCAGTTACGCCTTCGGTTTCGGCGATGGCCTCTGCGTGGCTCAGCAAAATTTCTGCGTAGCGAATCACCCGGAAATTGATGCCAGACTGCTGGTTGACTTCTTGCTCCAATTTGTAGTAGTTCTGGTACTTCTTCCAACTAGGCAGGTCGTCAGGCGTAGTGTTACTAGCTCCAGCAGGAGCGGGGCAATCATTCGGGGTGTATACCGTGTCGGTGTCGTTGTTGTAGAGATCACATGGGGAGTAGAAAGAAGCACCAAAGCGAACGTCGTCGTCTTCAAAAGCACCCAAGAGGGCTTCAGAAGGAACTACGTTTCTCCAGGCCCGCATGCCATACTCCTGACCACGGAAGGTTACTTCATTGATTCCGTTTCCGTCTCCACTCCAGCGATTACCTCCACCGAAGGCGAGGGTAAAGTTCACTTCGAAGATCGATTCGATGTTGTGCTCGGTCTCTTCCAGGAAGTTGTCCAAGTAGGTATCAACCAAGGCGTAGCCACTGGTGTTGTTCTCGAAATCCTGGTAGGCAGACTTAGCGTTGTTGTAAAACTCGGCATTGTTTTCTGCACCAGCCCGGAACAACCATACCCGACCTTCTAGCGCGTAAGCGGCGCCTTTGGTAGCCCGACCAGCATCGTCCGCGCTGTAGTTGTCAGGCAAGTTTGACTGAGCAAAGTCCAAGTCGTCGATGATGACTTGGTACACGTCTGCGGCAGGAGAACGAGGAATTCCCTCGACTACCGTCGAAACAGAAGTGTAGAGAGGTACATCCCCCCACATACTTACCAACTCGAAATACATCAAAGCACGCAAAAAGCGGGCTTCAGCGAGCAGTCGATTCCGGAGGGCATCAGACAAACCAGCGATTTCCCGCTCGGTGTTGCCTACGTTGTCCAACACGAGGTTGGCCCGCTGGATGCCACGGTAGGCATCGTTCCAGAACGCTCCTACCAGGGAGTTGGTAGCATCGAAAGATCGGTTCCACAACGCAACCCTTTGCCCTTCCAAACTACCCAAACCAAACACCTCATCAGAGAGGAGATCATGGGTAAAGAAGTACTCACGGCGCCAAAGACCCCCTGATTGCAAGTTCGCATAGATGGCGTTCACCGCAGTGACCGCCTGTGCCTCTGTAGAGTAGAAAGTCTCCGCAGAGAGTTCATTGGGGTTGACTAGGTCTAGATCTTCTTCGTTGCACGCAATAATCGGCAACAAAAGGACCATGGACAGAATCAAAGATAACTTTTTCATAATCGTTTTCATCTTGAGTATATAGAAGAACCTCTATATAAAGATATTGTTTTCTTTTGAATTAAAAATTAGCATTCACCCCAACCATGAAGGTACGAGCTTGAGGATACTGTCCAAAATCCAGCCCCAGGCCGGTATTGGCATCCAATCCCTGACGGGTTCCAATCTCAGGATCCAAGCCTGTGTAGTTGGTGATGGTGAAGAGGTTCTGAGCAGCTACATACAGGTGCAAGCGGCTGGCCCAGGTAAGGCTGCTGGTATCAAAGGTGTATCCAAAACGTACCAATTTGGCCCGCAGGAAATCTCCCCGCTCCAAGAAACGAGTCGAAGCACGAGCATTCCGGTTGGGATCACCCGTTACCCCGCGAGGTACATCGGTTTCGGTATTGGTTGGGGTCCAGCGGTCGAGTACGGCTACCCCAGCGTTGAAGACCCGGGTCATCCCTTCCAACTCAAAGCGGTTGGCATTGTAGATGTAATTGCCACCTTGTCCCTGGAAGAAGAGGGTCAATTCAAAGTTTTTGTAGCGAAAATCGGCATTCAACCCATAGATGAAGGTCGGCTGCGCATTTCCGAGACTCACCCGGTCATTGGCATCAATCACTCCATCTGGTGCAGTCAAGTCTCCATTTTCGTCTGGAGGGCCAGCCAAATCACGGAACTTGATATCGCCTGGCTGAGCAGCTGCTTGAGTTGGAATGCCATCATTCAGGACCAATGCTCCATCAACCGTACTGAAATCGCTTGCTTGGAAAAGACGGTCTACTTCCCAACCAAAGAAGTGGTACAAAGGCTCTCCTTCAACGGAGCGCTTCAAGGGATCTCCTTCATAGGTTCGCGCAAACAATGGATTCCCCAATCCTAGAGACACCAATTCGTTGGCCTGAGTAGCGAAGTTTCCATTGATCGCATAAGAGAAGTCCTGCGTAGGATCAGAAGCATACCCCAAGGTAAATTCTACCCCACTAGAACGTACTTCTCCGGTATTGGCCCGTGGAGAACCCGTGAATCCCATAGAAGAAGGGAGGTTCACCGTCAAGAGCATGTCCCGAGTGGTGTTATCATAAAACTCTGCAGAGAAAGTCAGCTGATCGTTGAGCAAGCCGAAGTCCAAACCAAGGTTGAGCATCTGCTGACGCTCCCAGGCAAGATTAGGATTGGCTAAGGCCGTAATCGCTCCACCCTGCGCCAGGTTACCCCCGAAGCCATAGTTGAAGTTCAGGTTGACCGTAGGTTGGAATTCGTAGCGACCCAAGGCAAACGCATTTCCGGTTTCTCCCCAGCTACCGCGCAATTTCAAGGTGCTCAAGGCAGAAACGCCTTCCATGAAGGATTCTTCATGAATGTTCCAGCCCGCAGATACAGATGGGAACAATCCAAATTTGTTGGCAGGTCCAAAACGAGAGTAGCCATCCCGACGAACAGAAGCCTGGATGATGTACTTATTGGCATAGCTGTAGCCAATCCGTCCGAAGAGAGAAATCAACTGATCTTCTGCGTTGTTACCGTTGACGTTGTCATTCGCAAAGGAGTTCAGGGTCTGTAGGTCGCTGGTTACATCATTCTGGCCTTGACCATTGATGTTACGAGAGCGACTGTACTGTACCTCGTATCCTGCGAGGGCGGTGACATTGTGAGCGCCAAAGTCGCGATCAAAATTCAAGGTCGTGGTGGAAATTGGGCTGATGAAATCACTGCGAGTTTGGTTGGTTTCGGCAAAGCCTCGACCGTGAAATTCTCCGTCCTGGAAAGCAGGAGAGAAGGAGAAGCTATTCCCGAAGGCCATGTCGATCCCCACAGTTTGACGCAGATTCAAGCCATCCAGGATCTCATAGTCCACGTAGAAGTTCCCCAACAGCTTGAGGGTCTCGTTGAAGTTGGTGTTGAGCTCTTGAATCCGCACCGGATTCTCCGCATCGTTGTTGTCCACCTGATCCGGCCCTTTGAACGTTCCGTCAATTTCTACGGGCATGTAAGGAGCCGCTTTGGTAGCGTGCTCAATCAAGGAACGGTTTTGACCGCTGCCAGCTTCATTGTTTCGGCGAGAGTATGCCAGGTTCAAGGTCTGACCAAAGCTGATCTTACCCTTTTTGAAGTTGGTATTCGTACGGAAAGAGTAGCGCTCAAAATCAGTGTTGAGCATCACGCCCTGCTGATTCAGGTAGCCACCAGACACGTAGTAGTTTCCGTTTTGGTCTCCACCAGAGATCGACACATTGTAATCCTGAATGGGAGCTGAACGGAAAATCTCGTCCATGTAGTCCACTTCATTGTTGATGTTGACGGGGGAAGAGCCGTCAAGGAAGGCGGGATCACTGAAACGAGGGGGTACTGGCAGGCCAGCATTCTCCTGAATTTCGGTGGCATACTCGATGTATTGCTGAGTATTCAACAAATCAAAGGTATTGACCGCGTTCTGTACGCCGTAGTAGCCATCAAAGCTTACGGTAGGCGCACCGCCTTTTCCTTTCTTGGTGGTGATGAATACTACCCCACCAGAGGCCCGTGAACCATAAATTGCGGCAGCGGAAGCATCTTTCGCGACCTCAATAGATTCGATGTCTTCGGGGTTGATTTCGTTCAATCCCCCCGCAGGTACGCCATCAATGACGAAGAGTGGGTCGTTGGCATTGACCGAGTTCATGCCTCGGATCCGAATGGTAGCTCCCCGACCAGGCGAGCCATTGTTGATGACCGTCACCCCGGCAGCCCGTCCTTGTAATGCCTGCTCGGCACTGACGACTGGCAGAGCAGAGATTTCCTCGGCATCTACCTTGGTGATGGCGTTGGTTACTTTGCTACGTCCTTGGGTACCGTAGCCAATCACGACTACTTCATCCAAGGTACTTTCTGAAGGATCCAACGATACATTGATCACAGAACGACCATTGACAGGCACATCCTGCGCTTCGAATCCGACAAAGGAAATGGCAAGCGTTACGTCTCCGCCTGCCCGAATGCTAAAATTACCTTCCGCATCAGTGAATACCCCTTGGTTGGTTCCTTTCACCAATACCGTAGCTCCAACGAGGGGGTCCCCCGTTTCTGTTTCGGTTACTTGCCCCGTTATCTGTCCCTGTGCCAGGACGCCCTGGACAAACATGAACGGTAGCAGAAGTAACACACTCCGGAGTCTTTT
>JBCCCJ010000144.1:0-8556 GCA_039033615.1 Bacteroidota bacterium | reverse complement strand
CCAACACCTTCAGCACGGGCAACTCGCTGTCGAAGATCAGGAAATCCTGAGCCCCACCAATCGCTACAACGAGTATGTCATGACCCACCTTCGAAAAGCCGAGGGATTGGACCTAAAGCGATTGCAACAGTGGTTTCCAGACTGGAAAACGCGTTTTACCGCCGAACTTCAACGACTTCTCTCCCATGGCTGGGTCGAATGGCAGGGCGATTCCCTGCGCTGCACGCCGTCAGGCTGGTTGGTGTCAGATCATTTGGCGGAAAGTCTATTTGCGGATTGATTCGGGGAAATTTGGTATCTTACCTCTAGTAAATTCCGTAAATGATACAGAATTTACAGGGCATTTTGAGTCTCTATGTCTATGCAGTCAGCCAAATTAACGAATCTCCAACTCGAACTCCTTCGGATGTTTAGTCGTGAGCTAAGCCCCAAACAGCTACTAGAAGTCAAGCAACTATTGGTCACCTATTTTGCGAATCAAGTGAGTGATCAAATGGATGCTCTGTGGGAGGAGCGTGGGTGGACAGAAGAAACCATGGAATTGTGGACGAATGAGCACATGAGAACTCCATATTCTCCTGAATCATGAAAGTGGTGCTAGACACCAATGCCTTATTGGCAAGTTTTGCAAGAAAGTCCCCATACAGGCTCATTTTTGATGCCTTACTGGCAGAAAAGATTGACCTTTACGTCAGCACTGAGATCCTTCTGGAATATGAAGAGATTATCTCCCAAAAAGCAACTCCGCTGATCGCTCAAAATGTGATGGAGTTGTTGACCAACCTCCCAAATTCCTATTTACAAGAAGTTTGGTTTCGATGGAACTTGATTTCAGAAGATCCAGATGATAACAAATTTACAGATTGCACCCTTGCCGCTGGAGCTGATTATTTGGTAACCAATGATAAACACTTCGGCGTATTATTGGATCTAACTTTCCCACCTTTGAGAATCATCAGTATTCAAGCATTTCGGGACATCATTATGAACGGCTAACCCCCATCAACCGCTCTGCTGCCGCTTCCAACGTCTGGTCTTCCTTCGCAAAACAGAACCTCACCACCTGATGATCGACTGGTTGCTGATAAAAGGCAGAAACCGGAATCACCGCTACGCCTTTTTCGCGGGTGAGCCATTTGGCGAAGTCAGCCTCTGGCAGGTCGCTGATGGCATCGTAGCGCATCAACTGAAAATAAGTGCCCGGACAAGGTAAGGGCTTGAAAGGCGTTTCGGCCATCAAGTCCAAAAACCGATCTCTTTTCGCTTGGTAAAACGCCCCTAAGGCCTCTACTTGCTCCAGATGCTGGTCGAGGTAATGGTAGATGGCGTGCTGAAAAGGGGTACTGGTGGAGAAGGTAGCGAATTGATGGACTTTGCGGATTTCTCGACTGATGGCTTCTGGTGCTAAGGCATAACCTACTTTCCAGCCAGTGAGGTGCAGGCTTTTGCCAAAAGAAGAGATCACCACCGATCGCTCTCGCAGACGAGCATGGCCGGAGATGCTATGATGAACCCGGCCGTCAAAACGAATGTGCTCGTACACTTCATCAGCGATCACGAGTAGATCATGAGATTCCGCCAATTCGGCCAGTTGAATCAGATCCTCAGCACTGATCATAGCACCCGTAGGGTTATGAGGAGAATTGATGAGGATGGCGGTGGTCCGGGAAGACAGCTTGGCCCGGACCCTCTCCCAATCAATCCGAAACTCCGGAAACTGGAGAGGCACCAGGATGGGCACTCCACCAGCCAATTCGATGGCAGGCACATACGAATCGTAGGCTGGCTCCAACACCATGACTTCATCGCCCGAACGGACCAAGGCCAGGATGGTACTCATCAAGGCTTCGGTAGCTCCGCTGGTGATCGTGATTTCCTGAACGGGGTCATAAGTTGCCCCATACCATTTGCGTTGTAGTTCAGCGATTTTTTCCCGCAGCGGGAGCAAGCCCGCCATTGGGGCGTACTGGTTGTGGCCTTGCCGCATGGCTTCGGCAGCGAGTTCGGCCAGGCGGGGATCACTAGGGAAATCGGGAAATCCCTGAGAGAGATTGATGGCTTGATGGGTTCGGGCGAGGGCACTCATTTCTGTAAAAATGGTGGTGCCAACCGAGGGAAGTTTGGAGGGAAAAAGATTCATCAAAATGAGGCAAACAATTTGGCTACTTTGTGGAGTTATTCCACTGGGGAGGATATGGCAGCCTTGAAAAGTATTTGTATATTCAACCCGAAATTTGATTTTACAACGAGGAAAAGAGTTTTCAACCAAATCAATCAAAGATAAGAACTTTCCTCTGCTCCACCTTAAATCGACACCAAATGGCTTCTGTACAAGGAAATCGTTCTTTTAGCCCTCAATATCTATGGATGGGGCTGGTACTGCTAAGCTTTCTTTCTGCCTGTAAACCTGAAGGCTTCATCAACAAAGTCAAGTACAACGGCGAGAAATATGTGAACACTTGTGAGACCTTTTCCACGGAGATCAACAAGTTGATCGCAGTCAACAATGACAGCCCCAAGCTCCGGGTCAGCGAGTATGACAACAGTGATTTTTCTTATTTCTATTTGGAGCCAGGTCAGTTTGAACTGGTAGGGGATACGCTGATGTTCCGCCTGATGTCTGACCTGAAATATCCCCAACTGCTTGACAAAGGCGTTGCGGTACATGTGAAAGTATCCTATCAGGATGATCCCAAAATCGCTGATCTCCAGGCGGGACAAGGCGGAGAGCTGGGCACCTTGGTGGTGGACAGAGCATACTATGCCGCCAATCGCAAGCCCATCTTTCTCTACAAGGTCCCTTTGGCTGGCAATGTCGTGGAAGGCAAACAGCTGATGATGTCTTTCTCCGTTGCTCAATACGACAAAAAAGGCAACCTCAAGAAATTCTTCTGCGAAACCGATGAAACGCCCGTTGGCACCCTACAGCCAGTCTGCTGTACGGCAGAGAAGTGGCAGCCCACTCATTTGCAGTCCACCATCGACATGCCTGCGCTGGATGTCAACCCGGAAGATTTTGTGTACTCTGGATTTACTGGCACCATCGACGTTCAGTTTCAGGAGAGCTCTGCTAGCCTCGAAGATGATTCTACCTTCTCGGTGGACATGATCCAGTCCAATATCAAAGACTTTGAAGGGATGACCTACAACGTCTCCTACATGGACATCACCGGATATGCATCTCCCGGGGGTACCGTAACATACAACCAGGACCTTTCTGAAAAACGCGCCAACTCTGTGAGGGAAGGCGTAAAAGCATTGAACGGCACCCTGGAAGGAATTCAGATCAATTCCGTAGGAAAAGGAGAGGACTGGGACCGGGTTCGGTTGTTGACCCTCGTATCTAGCCTCAACCAAGCACAGCAACAAGAAGTGATTTCCATTGTCGAAGACGATGCGCTCACCGATGATGAAAAAGAAGCCAAGATGCGCAAAGTCGCCTTTTGGGATACCCTGGTAGAAGAAGTGCTGGTGAAAGCTCGCCACACCTTTACCTTCATGGATTTTGAATACAAAGGCAACGAGCAGACTCTGGAGCGGTACACCGAGCGGGAGCCCCTGGCTTCTCAAGATTTGCGGGACATTGCTTCTACCGTCATTGAGGCGCGTCCTTATGCTGAGGCTGGCAATCCTGAAGCGGGATATGAGACCATTGATCGGGTGTTGAGTAAAAAAGCCAGCCCGAACCTCTACGCCATCCGTGCTACCTACCACCTGGCAGACAATGATTATGCGCAGGCCATTGAGGATTTGGAAAAGGCGGGACGCTTCCGTGGGCAGCAAGCGCCTCTCTATGAGTTGGCGGTCCAAGGCTACAAAGTCTTGTTCTCTGACTCCTACACCTTCGAAGAGCGCAAGCAGTTATACACCGATATGACCAAGTTGACGAAGGACAACCCTGGTGATCGCACCGTCTTCTTCAACCGGGCCGTGCTGATGGACAAAATCGGATACACCGACGGGGCATTGAAAGAATACTCCGATCTCTTGAACGGATATGAGCCCACGGCTGCTCAACTGAACAATCGCGGGGTCGCTCGCATGAAAACCAATCGCATCACCGAGGCCATGAGCGACTTTGAGGCGGCTACCACCAAGGATGCCAATCTCGCGGAAGCCTGGTTCAACATGGCAGCAGTGAGCGCTTACCAAGGATACACCCGCAAGACCATGGAGTACCTGGACAAAGCGGTTAAGCTGAACGATCAGTACAAGGAGTTGATTTTCAACAATCCGGTCTTCTCCGTGATTTCTGAAGATCCTCGCTTCGATAAGTATCGTCAGTAAGCGATCGGACAGCGAAGCGAACTGAATGACCGCCTGAGAATCTGAGGATTCGCAGGCGGTTTTTCTTTGTGGACTTGCCAGAGGCAAGCGTGAGGGGGCGACAGGGCGTGAGCGCAGCGAGCGGTCCGCAGGACGGTAGCGAAAGCGGACCCCGAAAGCACCCGACCCCAGCTGCGCGCTTGCGGCAGCTGGGGGCACGCCCAACTCCTTCCCCTCTATTCTACCTCTTGCAGACGATAGAGAAGTCCCAAGAGGCGAAACAACAATTGTACGGCCTGGGCTTGAGGCAAGATTTCTTCTGGCAAGCGGCGGTAATCTGCTTGCAGGACGAGTAGTTCCCAGTGCCACTCCATCGGCATCTGCTGTTCAAAGGCCCAGACTTGTAGGTGTTCGAGGCCTTCTTCGGGCTGATCTAGCGCCAGAAAATGCAAGACGGTTGCGATACATTCCAGTAGGTTGAAGTAGGTCATGGCTGAAGATGTGTGTATCTCTAGATGCCTCAGGAGGGAAAAAAGTCGAATTCTGAAAAATATTCGATTGAAAGTTGACATGTGACCGACTTGCGACATGGTAAGGTAGAAGAAGCCCCAATCTCTATGCATCCCATGGCAAAAGAACCGTTACAACCTGACGACCCTGATCCTGATTTAGCCTTATGGCGCGCCTATCTTAGGGGAGATCAGGACGCGCTGACAGAGTTATATCACAAGCATTCTCCCAAGCTGGTCCTGTTCTGTGTCTCTTTGACTCGGAACAAAGCGCAGGCGGAGGATCTGGCTCAAGAGGTATTTCGGCACTTGATTGAGAAGCCAAATGAGGATGTGTACGATTTTCCAGGCTGGTTGAGGCGTCTTGCCCGTATGCGGCATCAGTCAGATAGCCGTACCAGCACCCGCCGCAAAAACATTCGAGAAGACATCAAAGATATTTTCATTCGTCATACGGAAATCCGTCCTCAGATAGATGCAGAACAACTGCGGCAACTCATTCGCAGACGATTCTCAAAAGAGGACGCAAACATATTGTTCTTGGTAGAGGAAGGCTATTCGAATCAGGATATTGCCGACCGCCTGGGCATGCAAGAAGGGAGATTGCGGAGAAAGAAGCATTATCTCAAAAACAAACTTGCCAAAATTCTTGGCTTAAAGTAAGAACCATTAAATGCCGAAGGATATGAACTCCGAACCAGGCAATCACATTACCTACCTTGTGTTCCTTGACTATCTGGCGGGTAAGCTGTCGCCAGAGGAACGTACTGTATTTGAGCACTACTTGAAGGAGCACCCCGATGAGCAGGAAGTGCTGGAGGGGGCGAAGGTATTGCTAGAGATGGGGATGACCCCTGAAGAGATAGAGCGAGATCTGGAATCTTTCCGGAACAGCAGTCCATTTGCACCGGACATCCAACCTTTGGTGGAAGAGCCGAAGGTGATCGCTATGCGACCCAAGGCCCGAGTCCTTCGTTTTGCCGCAGCTTGTGTCTTGCTCGTATTGGTCGGGCTCTGGGCCAAGCATGTGTGGCGATTCATGAATATGTACGGCGCAGGTGAAGCGATGACCGTGGTGCATGCAGCAGAATCCCCCTTGGAGGTGGCCATACGAATAGATTCGGTGGCCCTTTCCCCCCCTCTGGCCGGTAGGAGATTTGAACTACCGCCTTCCCAAACGGCTTTTGTGATTTCGGATAACAGAGGTGCGGTCCCTATGGCAGTTCGGTTTTCTGATAGAAGTGCCGCCGATACTAGCTTGGTGAACTGGGTATGGGATTTTGGGGATGGGACAAATACGGCTACGCCAGTCCTCCAATCTGTTTCGGGAGAGCAATACACGGTTTCCCTGGTGGTCCAGGATCAACACGCTTGTATGGATTCAACCAGCCAAGCGATTCCGCTCAATCTTGATGCTAGCCCGAGGTCGGAGGCTGATTCCCATCCCCTCTCTCCTTCCAAGCTTTTCCAAAAAGAATTGGCCCTCAAATTGACGCCAACTTCTGGGGCTGATTCTAATCAATTGATCCTTCACGCGAGACCTACCGGAGAGGTTTGGACTGGAAAAGAGAAATCCGAATCTGGAGCATTTATCCCTGGTTTTACGGAAGACGATTCGCATCCCATTACGTACTATGGCTATGGACTTATTGCTTGTTCTTCCCCAGATTCTTTATTGGTTTCCCTTGAGGATGATCAGTATCCTGCAAAAATTGACACCCTCTATCCCATCCAAACTGCCGTATTCGCGCTTGGTCCCGACGATGGATTTTCACAAGAGGCGTTGGATCGAAGTTGGTATCGAGATTCTCTGTTGTTAGATTCTATAGAGCAAATGAAAGAAAGGAGAACCAAAGAATCACCAGCTCTCTCAGAGACAAGCAATCCTGTCTCTTTTGCTGATCGAGACTCTGCTTCGCCTTCTCAAACCAAGTCCATTCTGCTCGCGCTCCATCAATTTTCTACTGATACAGGCAAAATCTCTGAGGATTTGGGCTCTCGACTCCTCAGAAAACTACAAGAAGTCGATCAACAATCTCTCTCAGCATCGGAAGCCTTATTCACCTTCTTCCAACCGGCTCCGGCATCTACCTTATTGGTTCACCATCAGATTCCTCCCGATTTGTTCCGGCCCTTCGTGCCAATCGAACAGTTTTTCCCCAAATCCCAGCACATTCTCTTCCAAAAAATCCGATCCCTCAACCGATTTCACCTAACAGGCTCCATCCAACACCTGGAATTCCGAAATCAACAAGAATCTCTTTCATTTCTGACGCCTGAGAAAGTAGAAGCCACCCTCACTGTCGCCTACCAATTGCTGGACCGAACGGATGACAGCATCTTATGCGAGAATCAGATTCAGGTTGACCAAAAAGGCTTGCGATTTACCTATCTCAGCACCCATGGATTGATAGACTCTGCGGAAGTAGATCCCCAGCTACGGGAACAAATGCTAGATGAATTGATGGAAGACGTGGCTAACCAGCTCCTGGTCACCCTCTCTGCCTGTGTGTCTGCCAACGGTTCCCTTGAGGCGCCCAATTTCGTTTCGACCATATTCATCCCTAACGCCATGCACCTCTCCGCGTCCTCCACTCAAGTGCCATTCTCGCGCTTTCAACCCCAAGGACAGGGCTTGCAATCTTATCACATAGCCGTTTATTCCACATGGGGAGACTTGGTGTGGGAAAGTAGCGCGCTGGAGAAAGGCCGTCCCAGTGAATATTGGGATGGAACCATAGGAGGTCAACCAGCAAAGGGCAATGTATTCGTTTGGAAACTCCACGAGATCACCTTCGAAGATGGGAAGGAGTACGAGGGACCCCGGGAGGGTACGCTGACCGTGATTCGGTGATCAGGCAATCCCCTTCGTCCAGGAAAAATGTCGCTCAATCAAATCCTCTTTGTTGGTTTCTAGGTATTCCAACAAAGCCCGGCTGGCCGGGGAGAGACCTTTGCCCTTGCGGTAGATCAGGGTCCAGGTCGTGGTGATGGGCAAACCCGGTAGGGGGATCAATTGCAGTTCTCCATCTACCAATTCGTGGCGCAGGCCAATCAGCGGCATAATCGAGAAACCCAGACCCGCATTGACGGCTTGTTTGACCGCTTCGTTGGAAGTGAGAGCCAGGGTTTGCTGAAGGGGTATGCCGTGCTGAAGCAAGTAGGTCTCCATCGCCATTCGGGTCGCAGAACCTGGCTCCCGAAAAATCAGGGGCAATTCCCTCAAGTCTTCCACCTGAAATGGAGCCGGGAGTTTTGCGCTTTCGGCCTGATTTCCAACAAAATACAAACGATTGTCCATGAGGGAAATCTGCTCAATGGGCATACCTTCTGGCAAGACCGAAACCAGCGCAAAATCCGTCTTGTTTTGCTCCAGGGCCGCCACCACCTGGTTTTTGTTGGTTACATCCATGCGAACGGTAACCTGGGGATGCTGCGAGACAAAACCTTTCAAAAAATACGGCATCACATACTTGCCGGTCGAGACCACTGCGATGTGGATGTGCCCGGAAAGCAAGCCTTGGTAGCGCTCCATCGCGTAGCGGATTTCCTCATTTTCTGCCAGAATTCGTTCACAGACGCGGGCAATCTGCTGCCCAAATTCAGTGAGGAACAACTGTCGCCCAATGCGCTCGGTCAGGGGGATATCAAATTGTTCCTGCAGTTTTTTCAGTTGAATAGATACCGCAGGCTGGGTCAAACATAATTCTTCGGCGGCCTTGGTTACGCTCTGCAAGCGAGCGACACAAGCAAAGATGCGCAACTGATGAAGGGTATAATT
>JBCCCJ010000143.1:0-8582 GCA_039033615.1 Bacteroidota bacterium | reverse complement strand
CGATTGCATCGATCCCGAGACCTGCGACCAAGACCTCTCGTTGAGGTTTAAAGCGATTTGAATCGCGCCCACAGCTCCCAGACCAATTTCTCTTTCCATGAAACAATTGTTGATCCTCCTATTGGTGATTTGTTGGAGCCATCTCTTGCCCGCCCAGGAAGAAGAAGGCTACGAATACGTTCGCAAGATTCTGTTCAACGCACCGGAGGACTTGCCTCAAGATACCCTACTGATTGCTCGTTTTGATATGCTGGACCCCGAAGATGGAGCCAGAGGACCAAAGCGGGACTACATCGTCCAGGTCAATCGAGCCGCCAAAAAAGGCAACACCACCCTCAACGAGCAGGTGCTGAAAGCCTATCCTTTTCCCTACAAACTGATCAGTCTGAGTGAGGTTGAATGGTATCGCGAGCAGGGGTATCGCTACTTCATGGACATGTCCCTCATGCCTAAGCAGCTTCGCCAACCCAAGCCCGAAGCCCTCGTCCCCTGCTGGTTCAAGTTTGAATCCGCCAATAAGATGTACAACAACCGCAACGCCATGTGGCATTATTATTTCTATATCCGCGACCTCCAAAGCGGTGATGCCTATATGACCTCCAATATGCGCGGCCAGGGCGAAGTCTACGTCGGCATTCGAAAATTTCTGAACCAGGTGCGGCGGGATGTGGAAGGGAAATGACGACATAGAAAAGCCCCCGACAGCCAAAAGCCGCCGAGGGTGAATAGGGGTGGAAAAGAACTATTAATAGATGTATAGCTTGCCAGGATCAGCGGGGGTGGGATCAAATTGCTGACCGCCCCCTGGCGCTCCGATCAAAATGTCTTTGCCCTTGATTTTGAGGTCTTCTCCGAACCACATCTTGTCGTCTCCACTGGCTGGGGTGTGGGTATCAATCAAGCTCCAGTCGCTGCCACTCCGCTGGTATTCATACACTGCGTCTCCTCCTCCATAAGCAGGCACACTGACTACCGCCCGATTTCCGTCGATGTCCACCCAGCGAGTCTGAGCAAAAGGCACGATGCCGGGAATGCTCAGAATGTCTTCCTGAATCCAGGCTCCCCCCACCTGCTTATAGACATAACTATTGTTAAAAGGCGAGATCCCGTTGATAACAATCCGCTGGTTGTGAGTGGCGATTGCCCGAGGAAAGATGACCCCAAATACGGGAACAAAAGCGGTCTCGGCCCAAGTCTGTCCGGTCCGCTCAATCACGTGGAAGGCAGCAGTAACCGGAGCAGCGACGCCAGAAACGACCAAACGCTTGTCGAAGAAATCAGCGTCCCAGACCACGGTAGAGACGGGAACTTCCTGATGCGCTTCCCACATCCCGCTATTGTCATTTCGGCGGTAGATCAAGGCAAAAGCCTGAAATCCCTTAGTGGTGTCGCGAAAGCCGGTAACGAAGTACTGCGCGTTGATCTCCAATACCCGGGCGAAGTCCAAACCGCCGTCTTTATAGATCACTTGAGTCTCTACCCAGCTTCCGTTCTGCTTTTCAAAGACAAACACATAGCCATCATAGAGGCCCTGAACTCCAACCAGCAAGGAGAATCCACTGACTGCTACGGAAGAGCCAAAGCCAGCCACTGCCATACTTGGCGTAAGGATTTGAGTCTCCGTCAGGGTTTCGTTGACGTAAGCGTTCACATAGACCTGCCCGGAACCGGGAGCCCCTACAAAGACCTCATCGTCCTTGGTGGCAATGCGGGTACCGTAGCCATCGGCCATGGTGCCGTCAGAAGCGCTATTGTCCAAGGGACCAGCCGTCCGCAACAGGCTCATCGCCTGATGGGTGGGTTGCTTCGCTTTTTGCTTGGCAATCGCAATGACTGCTTCTCGTACCCCTGCCAGTTCCGTTCCGTCCATGTTGGACTTGAGTTGAGCGAGCACTTTCAATTCGGTCGCTTCTGGCAGGTTCAGGGTATTGATACCCAATACCTCCAGAAACATTGCGCGAAATTCAGCGGAGGTTTCTTCGGTTTCAAGGCTTAGGTCATGGGCTTTTTCTTGAGCCATGTCTGCTTGGGGGATCAGGCTTTCGTCTTTCAAACAGCCGGAAAAAGAGATGACGAGGAAAAGGAATACGAGGGAATACCAAATGGATTTACGCATGGTAATAAGGATTGTAAATACGAAATGAAACAAGTAGGTGAATAGCAGGACTTGGCGTGTACGTACGAGGTGAATCAGGAAAGGGTGAGATCACATTCGCTTGACGATGACAAGTATCGGGGAAATGCTCTGAGAGGCGTTTGCAGTTTTGAACATATCCTTGTCATTTTTGAACATCGGCCTCCACAGGTTCTCAGGGGTGATTTTTCCTTAAGAAAACCACCCCTTCTTCCTCCTGTCCTACCCTTATGAGTTGGCTTGTTTCAGATATTCGGTGGGGGATACTCCGAATTGCGCCTTGAAAGCGCGGGTAAAGCTGGCCGGACTGCCGAAACCCAGGTCATAGCCGACCTCTGCCACGGTACCGGCTTGCTGTTTCAACAAGTCTGCCGCCCGTTGCAGGCGCATCTTGCGGATCAGCTTGCCGCCCGATTGCCCGATCAAGGCGTTCAGTTTGCGGTTGAGGTGGGTTACACTCATGGCCATCGCTTCGCTCAGGTTTTCCACCCCAAAGGCTTCGTTGGTGAGGTTGGCTTCGATCTCCTGGGTAATGGATGCGAGGAAAGCCTGATCCAGAGGAACCACACTCACTTCCTCCGGTCGGATGGTGATGGCCTCACTGAATCGTTGGCGGAGCATACGTCTCTGTTCGATGAGTTTCGCCACCCGCACTTGCAATTCCGCCCGGTTGAAGGGTTTGGTGAGATAGGCATCCGCTCCGGTCATCAGGCCGGTCAGCCTGCTTTCCTCGGAGGCTTTGGCAGTAAGCAGGATGAGGGGAATGTGGCTACTCTCGACTTCATTTCGAATGGCCTCGGCGAAGGCAAATCCATCCATCTCCGGCATCCTCACATCTGAGATGATCAGGTCCGGTTGGTGTAAACGAGCCTGTCTCAAGCCTGCCTTGCCATGTTCCGCTTCTTCCACCTGATACCCCAGGCTGAGGAGTTCCTCTTTCAAATATGCACGTACGTCTGCATTGTCCTCCACGAGTAGGATACGCTCGTTTGCCTGAGCTACCAGTCTCTTAGGGTGAGGGGCGATAGCTTTCTGTGGAATGAGTTCCAGCGGTTCGAGTTGGGGCTGATAGGTCGCAGGAAGGCTGCCAGTTGCTGCGCTGATTGGGAGAAAGACCAAAAACTCGGTTCCTTCTCCCAGGGTACTGCTTACTTCCATTCTCCCTTGATGGAGTTCGACCAATTCTTTGGCCAGAGCCAGGCCAATGCCAGTGCCGGGATTGGCTGGTTGCCCCCCATTGCTCGCCTGATAAAAGCGGTCGAATATCTGATCGATTTCTTCGGGAGCAATCCCGAGTCCAGTATCTTGGACCCCGATCACGGCCTCTGCATCTGTTCTTTGAATGCTCAGTTGGATTTGGCCTCCCTTAGGAGTGAATTTCAGGGCATTGGAGAGGAGGTTGAAAAAGACCCGTTCCAGCTTTTCTGGGTCTGCCACCATCAAGAGACTTTCCTCTTCATGGTCCAAGCTGAGTTGCTGCTGTTGTTGCTCGGCCAATGATTCGAAGGAGAAGAGAGCATTTTTGAGGAAAGGTATCAAATCAACGGTTTCCTGCTTCCATTCCATATTCCCCGCTTCCAACTTTGACAGATCCAGCACTTGATTGACCAATTCCATCAGGCGGCGACCATTTCGATCAATCCGATCAAATCGGGCGTCCAATCTGGGGTCGTCCAGTTCCGCTTGAAGTTGCTGATTCTGCCCCAAGACCAGGGTCAGGGGCGTTCGAAACTCATGGGAGATGTTGGCAAAGAAGCGAGATTTCAGTTGGTTCAGTTCGTCTAGTTGCTCTTTCCGTTCCCGTTCTCGCTGCAAGGCAAGGTCTTTTTCTTTGCTCCGGAGTTGTTGACGATATCGAAAGAATAAAAAAGCCAATACCGCCAATCCCAATCCTCCGAACAGCCAGTAATTCCTACGGGACAATTGCCGTTGATAATTCAATTCCGCAATGGCTTGTTGTTTTTCAAACGCCAATGAATCCGCCAAGGCTTGTTTCTCATACTGGTATTCAACGTCCTGTCGCATCACAGCGCGTTGTGTTTCCTCCCCTTCGATGCTGTCCTTCATCTGGATAAACAGCTCAAACATCTCAATGGCTTCTTTGTAGCGCCCCACCAAGCGATAGCTTTCTGACAGCGAACCTGCCCCGTACATCATCCCGATCGCAATATCCGCTTCTTTGGAGATGTCAAAGGATTTTTCGTGAAAAATGATCGACTTGGGGATGTCTTGCTGCGATTTGTACACATTGCCCAGATTGTTGTAAGAGCTGGCCACCCCCCATTTCCGGCCTATTTTTTCGGACAATCGAAGGCTTCTCAGGTGATATGCTTCGGCCAATTCCAACTGATCCGTCTCATAATAGTGATTCCCCAAATTGGTCAGCACCGCAGCGATGCCCACCTGATCATTGATTTCTTCGTCAATTGCCAGGGCTTCTTGCAACACTTGGAGTTCTTTGTCCCGCTGATCCAGGTCTCCATAAATGGCTCCTTGTCCCAACTTAACTGATGCTACTCCATCCCGATCGCCTAACTGCTCATAGAGGACCATACTTTTCTCAAAATATTCCAGCGCCGACTCATAATCCTTCAGCTTTTCATAGATGAAAGCGATGTCCTTGTAAGAACTGGCAATTCCTACGGTATCCCGGAGTTGCTCTTTGATCCGCAAACTTTGCGTTTGCATGTCAATCGCCTGATCCATATCGCCCACTCCTTCATACCCCTGCCCCAAATTCCGCAAGGTTCTCCCAATTCGCAGGGTATCTTTGAGCCCTTGGAAAATTTCAAGCGCTTTGCCCCAGTATTCTACCGCTGGTCGAGCATATCCCTGCATGTCCTGAGACATGCCCAAGTAGGAATACGCAGATCCCAAATACAAACTATCATCGGTATCCTTCGCCAGGATTTCCATTTCCTTGGCGATTTGATAGGCAGAATCCGGAAAGCGATACAACCACACATCCAGCACCAATGCCTGGGAGGCTTGCAGCCGATCCTTGGGCTCCTGGGTTATGTCCTTCCGAACTCGATTCAAAGAATCGACCTGTGCTTCTGACCACTCCGGTTGCCCCCAAAGAAATAGCGGCGAGAAAAATAGCATCCAGAGAAATGATTTCATTTCCCCAAACTATGGAAAATCACCGAAAGCCGAAACCATTCGATCCAAACAAAAAATGCCCCTGATCAACTCAGGGGCAAAAGAATCTATGTCAGATGGCTGCGTGCTATTTCACTTGCTGAATGACTGAAACCGGATTGATCACTTTGCCGACCTTATCGGAGTCTTTGACCTTGGTTCCCGTGGATTTCAGAATTTTATAAGCCTCTTCGGTGGTCAAATCAGGCTGATATGCCTTCATGATTCCGAGCAAGCCAGCCACAATCGGCGTCGCCATAGAGGTACCGTTGTAGGACATGTATTTGCTCTCGGGTACCGAAGAAAGAATATTCACACCAGGAGCAGCGATGGGCATCTTCAGTTTGGTGTTGCGGTTGGAGAAGCTCGCTTTGTTCAAGCTCGGATCTACTGCCGCCACGGTGATCACTCCGCTGATGTTGGCGGGAGAATATTTGCGGGCATCGTCATTGCTATTGCCAGCAGCGACTACCACGATCGCTCCTAATTTGCGGGCGTATTTGATGGCATCTACTTGCGCCTTGGGGGGACCAAATGGGGAGAATCCACCGAGAGACATGGAAATGACGTCAGCACCTCCTTCAGCAGCGTCGATGATCGCTTTCGCTACGCGCTGATCGGTTCCACGTCCTTGATCGTCCAGTGCAGGATATCCGCTGATGGTGATGAAATCACCGGCCCAGTTCAAAGAACCTACGCCTTTGCCATTGTTCGTCGCAGCGCCGGCCAAACCAGCACAGTGCGTTCCGTGGCTATGGAGATCATAATCTCCTTCGCCTCCACTCTTCTTATAGATGCCACTCAGGTCTTCGTGGTCTTTGTCAACGCCGGTATCTACGATAGCAACTTTGACTTTTTTCTTGGGCGCGTTGGCGTGAAGAATTTTGTAGGCTTCGTTGTACTGCAGCTTTTCTGCAAACCACTGATCATTCAGAAATGGATCATTGGCCATGTATTTGGTAGGGGGGTCTTTTCTTTGTGCCTCAGAAGCGATCGGTTCGATCAGGGAAACCGGATGGTTGATATCAAACTGATCGACATTTTCCCGGTCGTTCTTCAACTCCAAAGAAAGGGGATGGCGCTTCGCCGAATCTACATACACCAAATAATATTTAGAAAGGTCTTTGTCTTCGCTTTCGTCCACATTGGGGAAAGCCCGCTCAGCGCGTGCACAATATTTTTTCAGAATGGGTTGGATTTCTTCGATGTGATCATCTTCCCCCAATTCTACCAGCAATTCAATGGTTTCGGGTTTTTCGCTCAGGTCGCAAGCGACCGTTTGTACGATGAAAGAAAACAGGTATACCACGCCACCAGCGATGATTCCTAGGGCACCAGGCACCCAAAACATCTTGGCTCTTTCGCGAGCCATGGCCAGATAGGTAGAAGCGATCACCATCCCCAAACCGAAGTCGAGGAAGAGATGGCCCATGCGTTCTGTAAATCCTCCGGCGGGGCGGGCGAGTTGGTACACCAAGGCGACCAGCAAGAGCACAAAAACAGGTAGGGGCTGAAATTTCTTTCCTTTGCTTCTCCTGACAATTCCACGAGCAAACACCAAAAAGGCGGCACTCACAAGGGAAATTCCGATCAAATGACTTGTAACCATAATGCTATGCTGATAAGCAGGTGTTTCTACCGAAAATAAAAAAAGGAATCATCTACATGACTCCAAATAACAATGACTTAGGCTTGTTCGATGGCTAGAATTTCTACGTTTTGGCCCCACATAAAAATGCCAAAACTCTGTACTGGTTTAATGGTAGCTTTGACCTCCAGGCCTTCTTTCTGAAATGCTTCCGCCAAGGGAGCAGCAGGTGCATACTTCTGACCGTCGGAGGCATTGATGCCCCAAAAGCCGCCGGATAGATCTACAAAGGTAACAGTACCAGTAATTTGCATAGAAATTCAATCGTGGTTCTTCCTTTATACGACCCGAACTGTTCTCAGTTACATAAAGTGGTCGAATTGGGAAATACCAGTGGTAAGATGCAGCTCCTTTTATCTCAAGTTACAGGATTTCACTACTTGTTCAAAATTCCAGCTTCCACCGGAGCCCCCACCTCACAGAAATAGCAACATTTTCTTACCTTTCGCCCTTCACTCCTCTACCCTATGTCTCACACGGAAACGTTCAGCAATCGATGGGGGCTTCTTCTGGCTTCCTTGGGAATGGCCATTGGGGCCGGTAATCTGTGGCGCTTCCCTCGCCTGGCAGGTCAATATGGAGGAACGTTTCTGCTGTTATGGATTGTGTTCTTATTGGTCTGGTCCATTCCCATTTTGCTGGCGGAATTCTCGATCGGCAAAGCTTGTAAACAGGGCGTGATCGGTTCTTTTGCCCGAGTAGCGGGAAAACGTTACACTTGGATGGGGTGGTTCATCACCTTGTGTACCCTGGGGATCACCTTCTACTATTCGGTGGTTACTGCCTGGGGGCTGCGCTACCTCGGCTTTTCACTAACAGAAATTGGTACCCAATGGTCCGGAGGCGTTCCTTTGGCGGAGAAAATTGCCAGCAATCCCAACTTCTTACCGGAGTTTTGGCAAGATCTGAGCCATAGCAACCCCCTGACTGTCAGCCTACATTTGGCCGCAGTGGTGCTGGGAGCTGCCTTTTTGATCCGAGGGGTACAAAAGGGATTGGAAGTCGCGAATCGAGTCTTGATTCCCAGCCTCTTTGTGCTGATGATTTTGATCAGTGCAGTCGCCCTCAACATGGAAGGGGGCATCAAGGGCCTGAACTATATGTTCTCGATTGATCCCAGCTTGTTTGGTAATGCCACGGTATGGATTGAGGCCTTGTCTCAGTCGGCCTGGTCCACAGGCGCGGGGTGGGGCTTGATGATGACCCTTTCGGCTTATTCGAGAAAAGGAGAAGACGTGAGTCTCAACATTTTCATCTCCGGTTTCGGGAACAATACCGCTTCGCTCCTGGCGGGATTTGCGGTCTTGCCGTCTGTATTTGCCCTGGCTGGCACCGAGGGAGAAGCCATCAGCTTTCTCCAAGCCGGAAATCAGGCCCTGACCTTTTCGGTGATTCCGCGCCTGTTTGCCCAAATTCCAGGAGGCGCCTACCTCTCCGTTCTCTTTTTTGCCGCCTTCTTCCTAGCCGCCTTTAGCTCGATGTTGGCCCTGGTTGAATTGCTGATTCGCAACCTGGAAGACCTCGGGATTACCCGAACTGGAGCAGCTATGCGTGCTGCCTTCTTCTGTATCATCTTTGGCTTGCCATCTGCTTGGTCCTTAGAATTTTTCAATAACCAGGACTGGGTATGGGGCGTTGGTTTGGTGATTTCTGGCTGGT
>JBCCCJ010000142.1:0-8593 GCA_039033615.1 Bacteroidota bacterium | reverse complement strand
CCTTTAAGGATATGTTTTTCCAAAACCCTGTGGCTAACTGCTTTCCCCAACTTGCCTCCTTTTCTTTTTTCCATCGCGCTTTGCAAAGCCCGAAAACGGTGGGTTTTCTCCTCTTAGTAGGAGTGATCATCCAACCAGTGGAGGCACAAGTGTATGTTTCCGACGCTACCAACACCTTTTTCACTGGTACCCCAATAGGATTGTATGATGGCTCCTTGGAATGGGGAGATTTTGATGCGGATGGAGATCTTGATATTCTGGCTACTGGAAGAGCGGGTACTGTGGATTTCCGCACCATTGTGTATGAATTCAACAGCATAACGCAGACCTTCTCCAACTTTACGGGAGCAGACAATATGCTTGATCTGTATCTGTCCGATGCCGAATTTGGAGATTACGACAATGATGGAGATTTAGATGTAGCCATTTGTGGGAAGGATTTGGCCGCAAATCGGCATACCAAAATCTATTACTTCGACGAAACCCAAGGCATTTTTCGGGAGGATAGTACCGCTTCGCCCTGTCTTGCAGGAGTCGAAAACGGCGATTTGGCCTGGGGAGATTACAACAATGATGGCTTGTTGGATTTGGTCGTCATGGGACGCAATGCGACTGGCCTGCAAACGCAAGTCTATCGAAATGAAGGCTTTGGGGTATTTGTCCCAACCAATGCCATTGCTCCTGGAGTAGAATCGGGAGAAGTAATCTGGGCAGATGTTGACAATGATTCTTATCTGGATCTCTTGTACACTGGAGCGAATGCTTCAGGAAGTGCCGTTACCCGCCTTTTTCTGAACAATCAGGATGGGACTTTTTCATTTCAGCCTTCGGGATTACAAAACGCCAAACTTGGCAGCATAGATGTCTCTGACTATGATACAGACGGAGACTTGGACATCCTTCTGACAGGGGCTACCAACCTTGCCGGAACCAGCCTCATCAGTCGGGTCTACACCAACCAAGGAGGGGGCGCATTTTTCAATTTGAATGCAGGAATAACTGCCATCAAACATGGCACCGCCGAATGGGGAGATTTTAACAACGATGGTCGCCCAGACATTGTATTGTCTGGAGCAGATGGTAATGGTACCGCAGATCGAATCACCGAAATCTATGTCAATCAGTCTGGTTCCAGTTTCCAATTACAAGGACCTACCTCCAATGCCCTTTCTCAATTGAATGGAAACGCTTCTGTAGCCTGGGGATATGTGAATAGCGATGAGAAAATTGACCTCCTGCTGAGTGGAACGGTGGGCAACAATACCCATACCTTCAAGCTCTTTTTGAATACCGAGCCAACCACAGATGTGCTGACACCTCCCACCCCGAATTCTCTCAGTGAAACCATTTCTGGGAATACCGCGACCCTCAACTGGAATACCCCCAATGGCAGTTATGGAGCAGCCTTGAAACCAGGCTTGACGTATAACCTCTTCATCGGGACCCAAAGTGGAACTGATGATGTGGTGCCGGGAATGGCCGACCTAAGCACAGGTGTTCGTCGGGTCGTACAATTGGGAAGCATCAAAGAAGAAAGCTGGGAAATCGGAGGCTTGGATCCAGGCAATTATACCTGGCGAGTTCAGAGCATTGATCCTGGGTTTGAGGCTTCTGGCTTTTCATCACAAGGTTCATTCACCATCACAGGATCTTTGCCACTCAGTCATTTTGCAGACGTGACAGGCGCTACCTTCGGAGGTCTTTCTCCCGCAGGCATGGGCGACGCAGCAACGGCTTGGGTAGATATCGACGGAGATGGAGATCAAGACTTCATGATGAGCGGACTGGTATCCGATTTGGAACCCAATAGCATTGATTTTCGAACCAGAATTTTCCGAAACGATGGAGGAAGCTTGAATGAAATCCCTGGTTCGCTTGGCTTGCCAAACGTGTATCAGGCATCCATCGAATGGGGAGATGTCAACCTTGACAACCTGCCAGATGTCATTTTGAGTGGAACCAGTGCCACGGGCCGGGTTACAGAAGTATTTGTGAATCAGGGAAATGGCTTTGTCTCTTTGAATGCCGGAATGGAAGCGGTTACCAACGGTAGCCTGGATTTGGGAGACTATGATAAGGATGGAGACCTGGATTTGCTCTTGACGGGCTCTGGAACCGGAACGGTAACCAAGGTGTATGAAAACCGATACATTCCTACCCAAACCCTCAGCTTTCAAGAAGACGCATCTGCTTCTCAGGATTTGACAAATGTCTTTGGAGGAGACGCCAAATGGGGGGATTATGACCAAGATGGGTTTCCGGATGTGTTGCTCACGGGCAACGACGGCAACGGCAGTCTGGTCGGAGAGCTATTTCGGAATGACGGCGCAGGGGGATTCAGCGTGTTTTCTCCTGCAAATGTGCCGAGCGTGTGGCGAAGCAGCGTTGCCTGGGCAGACGTGAACAATGATGGCTTGCTGGACATGGTCATCGCGGGGGACCTCAGTTCCAATAGCACGACGCCCAACCCAGCGGTATTTTTCAAAAAGCAAGAAGACAATGCTGGCATCACCTTTCCGCAATCTGGAAGCTTGCCAGGTCGCGCCGGAGGATCAGTAGATCTGGGAGATTACAATGACGATGGATATGTCGATTTGTTGCTGACTGGGCAGGGCATTGATACGGTTCATTATTCCGAAGTATTTCTCAACAATACCAGCGAGAGCAACCCGGCATTTTTGTTGGAACCTCTGGCTTCTGATATCTTGAGAGGGGTCAATTTGGGCAGTGCTGCTAGCTGGGGAGATTACGACTCCGATGGGAAACTCGACATCTTCCTGACCGGAATATTGCGAGGAGGCGGGAAAATTTCGCGACTGTATGAGAACATCGAATCCACCAACAATGTCGTCCCCAATATTCCGCAAAACCTTTCGGTTGAGCCCGCAGGCTTCAATGTCAAAGTTACCTGGGATGCGCCAAATGCACCAGGGAATCAAGAGGATGGCTACACCTATGCGGTATTTGTCCGAAAACTCGGCGCGCCAACTGATAGCCTCGCAGTTTCTCCAGAAGCCAATCTGAGCAACGGGATTCGCTTCCTGACCGAAGAAGGCAAGGCAGGGAGTGCAACAGAGCTATTGATCAAGAATCTCGTGCCTGGCTTATATGAATGGACCGTCCAAGCGGTTGCGCAGGACCTGGAAAGCTCTGCCTTTGCCGCCCGGGACACCTTCACCTATGAAAATCCATCTTTTGAAGAGCAGACCGCCAATTTCTTCCCCCTAGGGAATCCGCCGATTGGGCTGGTTACCGCTCGAATGGCCTTTGGTGATTTTCGGAACAATGGTTCGTTGGACCTGATAGCGGTTGGAGAATCCAATACCAATCCCTACGAAACGGTCCTGTACCAGTATGACCCTGCTACGGATAAATTCTCTGTTTCCCCCTTTACCTCTTCTTTCATTGATGTTCGGGAAGGCAGCGTGGATTGGGGCGATTTCAACAATGACGGCGATGCTGACGTATTGATCACCGGACTTTCCGCTGCTGGTAGGGTCGGGAGGATTTATGAGAACAATGGAGCCAGCTTCCAAAGTGGTGGGTTTTACAACCTGCCGGGAGGAGGCGTATCCAATGGGCATGCCGCCTTCGGGGATTTCAACAACGATGGATTCGATGACATCTTCATCACTGGAACTGACATCAGCGGTTCGGAAAGTAGTCGATTTCTGAGAAATAACGGGAATGAAACCTATACCGATCTCGGGAATCTAGGGGTCGAAGAACTGACCAATAGCTGGGCGGATTGGGGCGATATCAACAATGATGGCTATCTCGATCTGGCGGTTATTGGTTATAACGGCAGCAACGCCCGGACTCGAATCTACCTGAACCAACAAGACGAAACCTTCCTTACCTACGCCGGAACGCCTTTCACCAATGTCCAAAACGGTACGATCGAGTTTGGGGATTTCAACAGTGATGGTTTCCTAGATCTAGGCTATACCGGTACCAATGCTGCTGAGACCCAGCGGATCACGGAGATTTGGCGGAACAATGGCGACCTGACTTTCTCTGGGGCAGGCGACATTCTGGACGGCGCAGGCTATGGGAGCCTAGATTGGGCAGATTACGATGACGATGGCTATCAGGATCTGATCATCACCGGACAAAATGGCCCCAATAGCTCAGATCGAGTGATTCGTTTATATCGCTACGACGCTGGATTGGACGCCTTGGTGTATGAAATCATTGGTTCTTCGGTCTTCGCTGGGGTCAACAATGGTTCTGACGCCGCTTGGGCAGATGTAGATCAGGATGGAAAACTGGACCTGATGATCGCCGGAGAGCAAGACGGAACAGCCAATGGCGGGACCTTCCTGTTCTACCAAAACATCAACACCCTTCGTCCAAATATCACGCCTGGACCTCCCTCTAAATTGGCAGAAGTGATCCAGGGCTATGAGGTACTCTTAGGATGGGATGCGCCATCGAATGTGGAAGATTCCATCTTGGCCGGAATCTCCTACAATGTCTATGTGGGTACTTCGCCAGGAGCGGTGGACCGCCGGTCGCCCAATGCTGTCCTCGGTACGGGAGCGCGTAAATTGGTGGCCAGAGGAGTTGTCAGTGATACCACCAGCTTCCGTTTGCTCAACCTACCTCCGGGAAAATACTATTGGTCCGTACAAGCGATTGACGCTGATTTTGAGCCGTCTATATTTGCCGTAGAAGACTCCTTTGAATATCTGCCTCCGACCTTTCAGGATGTCACCAACCAAGCTTTCAGTGGGTTCCCAGATGGAATCAGTGAGGGCAGCATGGAATGGGGGGACTTTGATGAAGATGGGTTCCTCGACCTCATTGCGGTGGGGAACAGCAGTGCTGGAGCAGTCGCACTTTTATACAAAAATAATGGAGATGGAACGTTTGCTTCTATCAGCCCGACTTTCCCGCCTTTGCTGCATACCGATATCAGCCTCCAGGATGTGGACCGCGATGGCAAACTGGACTTCCTGCTTCAGGGAGAAACCTTTGGCGGGCAGATTTTGACCGGCTTGTACCAAAATAGTGGTTCTGATGTATTCACCCTCGTCAACAGTGGCATTGACAGCCTAACCATGGGGGCCTCCGCTTGGACGGATTTAGATCGCGATGGTCTGCCAGATCTGGCAATTATGGGATCGGATGGAACGGAACCTCAGTTGAAGGTTTATCGTCAAACAACCGCTGGGGATTTTGAGGAAATTGCTGGTCCCTTTGTCGGCTTGGAGAAAGGCGATCTGAAATGGATCGACTACAACAAAGACGGTTTCTGGGATTTGTTGGCTACAGGAGACAACGACCAGGGCGATTCTGAAATCTATCTGTACCAATACGACGGAAACCTTGGCTTCACCGAAATCAACAACACCTTCATCCCAGCCTCTCTAGGAGGATTGGATATCGGGGACTTCGACAATGATGGGTGGGCAGACTTCTTGCTTTCCGGAGTAGATAACAGTGGGGTGAGAGCAGTTCGGGTGTACCAAAACCAAAATGGCAGTGGTACCTTCAATTTGTTTGACGCCTTTCTGGATACTGCTGGGATTGAACGCGGGGAAGCTCGCTGGGCAGATTATGATGACAATGGTCGTCTCGATATCGTAGTCGTGGGCCAATCTTCTACTGGAAGAACTGCCCAAGTCATTCGCAACCAACTCCAGGCAGGTCAACCCGTCTTTGAACTCCGAGAAATCGCGGCCCTTCCCCTTCAGCCCTCCGAAGATGCCACCATGGCCTGGGGAGATTTCAACAACGATGGCAAGGTCGATCTGGCCATCAGTGGGGAACAATTTTCGGCCCCTCCGATTCGAGGCATTCGCCTGTATCAGAACATCGACAGCACGGCCAACCTGCCTGCTCCTACTCCTAGTTCTCTGGACTTCATTCAAGTATCGGATACCATCATTTTGACCTGGAATCTGCCAGCAGGTTCGGAAGGGCTGACCTCTAATCTGTATGTGCAAACGCCAGCTGGGACCGTGGACATCATTTCTCCTCTGGCTGATCCGACCACTGGCAAAGGCTTCGTCGCAACGCGAGGAAATGCGGGTCAGCGCCGGACCTATCAATTGTACAACCTGGAAAATGGTACCTACAATTGGAGCGTGCAGTCCATAGATCATGACTACGAACATTCTCCGTGGGCCAGTCAATCTCAATTTGATTTCACGGCTCCGGATTTGGTAGAAAACAACTTGAACTACCTCGATCTGCAAGGCAATATTCCTACGGGTTTCTCCCACGGGGACCTTGCCTGGGCTGATTATGATGGCGATGCCGATTTGGATTTGTTGATCTCTGGAGAAACCGGAGACGGAACAGCAAGTACCGTCTTATTGGAAAACTCCGACGGCGTATTCCGAGCTGATCAAACGGTCAGCACCTTATTTCCCAACCTTCGCTACAGTGCCCTTGCCTGGACAGACTACAACCAGGACGGCGCCCCCGATGTATTGATTGCGGGGGAAACTGGAGCTTCCGGCGGGCCAGGAAATGGAGAATTTACGACCTCTTTGTTCCTGAATGATGGGAATGGAGGCTTCAGTTTAGATCCCAAAGGCGCGAAGTTCCCTGATTTGACGCTGGCAGCCATCGCCTGGGCAGATTTTGATCAGGATGGCGATCAGGACGTAGTGATGAGCGGCAGAACGGCCTTTGGTGCAGAGACCATTCTCTACACCAATCAGGATAGCGTCTTTTTGCCCTATCCATACATTGATTTGATCCCCGTTGAAGCCGGAGCCCTGGCTTGGGAAGGCCGCAGATGCCCACCTCGATCTGGCCGTAAGTGGAGACCGGGACAACGGAGACAAGAGCTCCCGCATTTATCGAAACAATGGCATCCGGGGAGGATTTACCCGCATGGAAACCACCGATGCGCCCTTGACCCCGGTTGGCAAAGCCAGCCTCGCCTGGGGAGATTTGGAACAAGATGGCTTATTAGAACTCTTGTTGACCGGAGAAAAAGCAGGTAGCCCTCCGACCCCCATCACCGAAGTCTATCGCTACAATGCAGGCGCAGATCGCTTTGAATTGGTCCCTGGCTTTACCCTTCCCCCGGTGATGGAAGGAGAAGCGGCCTGGGGAGACTATGATGATGACGGGTTTCAGGATGTGGTCTTGACCGGAACCAATGGCGGCGGAGGAGAATTGACCCGTCTCTTTCTCAACGATCAATCCAGTGGGCTGCTCGAAACTGCCTTCAGTTCAGATGCGCTGATAGATGCTTATGCCGGAAGTCAGGTAGCTTGGGGAGACATCGAAAATGATGGAAAATTGGATTTGGCTTTGATCGGTCAAACCAGCGAAGGGCCAGTGGAACGGACCCTGATCTTATTCCAAAACCGAAATGAAGTTGCCAATCAACTGCCTGTCGCACCCAGCAACCTCAATTCCACAACCAACGCGGATTCTGTGGTCTTGACCTGGAATGCTCCCGCGCAGGCAGATGGCTTTACCTATAATTTGGTGATCGGCACCGCTGAAAACGATGGAGACATCAAATCCCCGCTGGCTTTCTTACCGCTTGCTGCCAATGATGGTCTTCCGAAAGTCGTGGGCCGAGGAAATGCGTCCAGCCAATTGAGCTGGCGGGCAAGGGGGATACCAGCGGGAACCTATTACTGGACCGTGCAGTCGATTGATCCAGATTTTGAAGGGTCCGCCTTTGCACAGGTAGATAGCTTTACCTTCACGCCTCCACATTTTACCGACATCACCAGCATCGGCTTCGAGCCAGGAGATGCGGCGGCGCTTCAGAATGGGAGTCTGGCCTGGGGAGACGTGGATGGAGACAACGATTTGGATTTATTCGTTTCGGGAGAAACCAATGGCGGAAACATTGAGGGGATCTTTTATGAAAACCTGAATGCAAAAGATCTGGTGATCAATGCCACCATCCAAGGAGATGCCACGGGCACCCGAAACGGAGAGGCCGATTGGCATGACTATGATGCGGATGGAGATTTGGACTTGTTATTGATCGGAGAAGGAGCGAGTGGGGCCACCGCCAATATTTTTGAATTTGACGGCACCTCTTTGGTTGCTCAAAATCCTGCATTTACGCCGCTTCTTTCTGGAAAGGCTCGCTGGATAGACGTAGACAATGATGGCGATGCGGATGTGTTTCTCACCGGATTAGATGCCGGAGGACAAGCAGTCGCTGAATTACATCTGAACGGCGGAAAAGGAACCTTCACTTTAGCTTCTGCGAGCTTCGTGCCGATCAGTGCTGGAGATATTGCCTGGACCGATGTAGATGGGAATAGCCTGGCAGATTTGATCACGATCGGGGCCGATGCCAGCGATCAAGCAGTAGCCAATTTGTATCTCAACCGAGGCAATGGACTTTTTACCCTGAAGACCAACGCATTTGAAACTTCTCCCGATTTGATCGATCTGAAACTCGATGCCGGGGATATGAACAACGATGGTTATCCCGACCTTGTGATGGTAGGGGAAGATGACGCGGCTCAACCAGCCAGTTTGGTGTACGTCAACCGAGGAGATAGCACGGCTATTTTTGACCTACTTGATTTATCCGCCATGCCATTGGCACAGCTAACAAATGGGGATGTGAAATGGGGGGATTATGATGAAGATGGCT
>JBCCCJ010000141.1:0-8598 GCA_039033615.1 Bacteroidota bacterium | reverse complement strand
GTTGGTAGCAGATCGCACCATGGCTGACGGGTTGATTCAGGATTCTACCAGTGCGTTGGGAAGTTTCTTCCTGGACGTAGCGGGAGTGCGCAAAGCCGGAGAAACCCTGCAATTTACCGTTGAGAACTACGACGACCAGAATACCTATATGATGGATTTTGGCAATGGCTACCGTCGTCGGGTTCGCCAAAACTTCAGCTACACCTACCCTCGTCAGGGAAATTTCCAAGCCAAACTGATTGCGACCCGCGACCAAGCCAGCAGCCTGTACGTCAAAAATCTCCGCATCAGTCCTGGAGAGGTCTCTGAAAGGACCACCCCAATCGCAGCCGCAGAACTCCCAGAAGAGAACTTGGCAAATGAACTTCCGGACATTGATTTGGAAGAAGAAGGCGGAGAAGGAAATGATTCTGCCAATCAGACCGCAGGATTGAGAGTCGGAAATATGCCAGAACTAGAGATCGTAGATTTGCAAGCGGCAGACGAAGAAGTACCAGAAGTAATCTCTGATGCTGGCACGACAACACCAGAATCCGTAGAGCCAACGAATATCCCCGTCTCCGAAGAACCAGAAGCGGTGACCGCCGAGATTCCTATCAATACCCCCATGATCGCGGCTGACATCATGCCTGAGTATCCAGGGGGAACCCGTGGCATTGCTCGCTACTTCCAGCGCAATTATCGCTATCCGTATGAGGCCCGCAAATCTCGGGTAGAAGGGGTGGTCCACGTTCGCTTTGTGGTTCAACCAGATGGCAAACTGTCGGATTTTGTCGTGGTGAAAGGGGTTGGCTATGGATGTGATGAAGAAGCCATCCGTCTCCTCCAAAAAATGCCCAAATGGCGGGCAGGAGAACACCAGGGGAAAGCCGTTCCCGTTTATCGGACCCTTCCCATCACCTTTAGGTTGGCCGAATAAGCTTCCGCTGTCAGTCAAGAATCATCGCCGCGCTTCGGTTCCAATTGGGTCCGGAGCGCTTCTTGTTTATCTTGGGAAGAAAGCCCTCCCCGATGAACCCCTACCGAGCCATTGTCTTTGATGCCTACGGCACCCTCCTGGACGTGTATTCCCTGCAAGCATTTTTGGACCATACTTTTGGAGAAAAAGGAGCGGTCATCAGTCAAATCTGGCGGCAAAAGCAATTGAGTTATACCTGGCTGCGCACCTTGATGGGCAGCTATCGGCCCTTCTCCGAAGTAACGGCAGAGGCCCTCCGTTTTGCTTGTGCATCTGTTGGCATAGAACTGACTGCCGAGCAACAAGCGGACCTCCTCACCGCATACGATCAACTGGATTGTTTCCCGGTGGTCCCGGCAGTATTGGAACAGTTGGCTGCTCATTATCCCCTCGCGGTCCTTTCCAATGCAGATGAAGGCATGCTACAGGGAGCCTTGCAGCACAACCATCTCCTCCCCTATTTGTCAGCAGTGCTCAGCGCCAATTCCCTCCAACAATTCAAGCCCCTCCCTGCAGTCTATCAATTGGCGACAGATCATTTCCAGTGCCTCCCCGAAGAACTTCTCTTTGTATCCGGTAATACCTGGGACGTCAATGGAGCCCGTGCCTTTGGCTTGTCCGTGGCCTGGCTCAATCGGCAGAACGGTCCCTGGGAAAGCCTGGATCAAAGCCCACATTTGATCGTTCCAGACCTGCTGCACCTTCAAGCAGCAGTAATATGATAGAATCAATATAAATAGGCCGGAAAAATTGGGAACTTTGAGAGATTCCTGTAAATTATAATCGGCATTAGGAACAACAGCCTCTTTTTTTATTACTACTCTTCGCTACGACTATGCACTTAGAGGGAACTCACCTTCTGAAGGCTCCGGTACAGGTGATCTACGATATGCTCATGGATCCTGAGATCCTGGCTAGAATTACCCCCGGAATCAGCCGCTTGGAACCTACTGCTGAAGACACCTTTGACGCTCACTCCTCCGTCAAAATCGGCCCAGTCAAGGGCGTGTTCAAGGGAACGGTCCAGATCACCAACAAACAGCCCCCGAACGGGTTTGTCCTGCTGATCAATCAAAAAAGTAAGATTGGCAATGTGGCTGCAGAAGGTTCCATTCAACTCAATCCCAAGGAAGCAGCCGAAACCGAGGTGGTCTTTTCCGGAGACGCCAAACTCTCTGGCACGCTAGCACGCACCGGACAGCGGGTACTCAGCGGGGTTGCTCGAACCTTGACCAATCAATTCTTCTCGGACCTCGAAACGGAGATTGATGCCATCATGGCCTCTCAACCTCAGCCCGTACCCAAGCCTGACGGGCTTTGGGCACGATTCACGGCCTGGCTCAAACGCTTGTTTGGCTAAGGACGCCATTCTTTCAACGCACTTTCTTTTTCTCTAGCCTTTAATCACCATACGCAAATGGGACTACTTCTCAATGTGACCGTCAATGGTCAATCTGTCCAAAAAGAGATTGAACCCAGGACGCTGCTCGTGTACTTTTTACGCGAGGAAATGCGCCTTACCGGGACCCACGTAGGCTGCGACACCAGCAGTTGTGGCGCCTGTACGGTCCTCATCAATGGAAAAGCCGTGAAATCCTGTACCCTTCTGGCGATGCAAGCCGAAGGAGCATCCGTAACCACCATCGAAGGGATGGCCAACGGAAAAGAACTCCACCCCCTCCAGGTGGGATTTCGGGAAGAACACGGGCTACAATGTGGATTTTGTACGCCGGGCATGATCATGACTGCTACCCAATTATTGGAAGAAAATCCGTCTCCCTCCGAAACTGAGATTCGACACGCTTTGGAAGGGAATTTCTGCCGCTGTACCGGCTATCACAACATTGTCAAGGCGATTCAACACGCCGCAAGTTTAATGAATAAAGAAGTTCAACATGGGTAATTATATTGGAAAAGCGGTGAAGCGAGTCGAGGACAAACGCTTTCTCACCGGAAAAGGAAAGTATACCGATGACATTGTGCTGCCTGGCATGACGCATGCCTACATCATTCGCAGCCCGTACGCCCACGCCAAGATCAATGGGGTTGACACTTCAGCCGCAGTTGCTGCCGAAGGAGTCGTCGCGATCTTCACCGGAAAAGACATTGCCGAAGCAGGCATTGCCGGGGTACCTGCAGGCTGGCAGGTGAACTTCAAGAATGGAGAAACCATGAAAGAGCCGCCCCACCCCTTATTGGTGGCGGATAAGGCACGCTTTGTCGGGGATGCCATCGCAGTGGTGATCGCAGAAACCAAGGAGCAAGCGAAAGATGCAGCGGAATTGGTCGAAGTGGATTATGAAGAATTGGATGCCGTAACCAATGCGGTAGAAGCTGTCAAAGACGGTGCCCCTCAAGTCCATGACGAAGCCCCCAATAACCTCGCGTTTGACTGGGAGATTGGCGACAAAGAAAAAGCGGATGCTGCGATGGCTACCGCTCACCACATCACCAAGCTGGACTATGTCAACCAGCGGGTCATCCCCAACGCGATCGAACCTAGGGCCGCCATTGGACATTATGAAGATGCGACCGACCGCTATACCCTCTACACCAGTTCTCAAAATCCCCACCTCATCCGTCTGTTGATGTGCGCCTTCGTATTGGGATTGCCAGAGCACAAAGTTCGGGTAGTTTCTCCAGATGTAGGCGGTGGATTTGGTAGCAAAATCTTCCACTACATCGAAGAAGCCCTGGTCGTCTGGGCATCCAATAAAATCGGTCGTCCCATCAAATGGACCGCGGAGCGGAGCGAAAGCTTCATGACCGATGCCCATGGCCGTGACCACCACTCAGTTGCCGAAATGGGCTTTGACGCCGAAGGCAACGTCGTCGGCTTGCGAATCAAGACCCACGCCAACCTCGGTTCTTACCTATCGACCTTCGCTCCTTGTGTGCCTACCTGGTTGCACGGAACCCTCCTCCAAGGCTTGTACACCACGCCAGCCATTCACCTAGACCTGAACGGAGTCTTTACCCATACCACGCCCGTAGATGCCTATCGGGGGGCAGGCCGTCCCGAGGCTACCTATTTGTTGGAACGACTCATGGATACCGCAGCCCTGGAAATGGGCATGGATCCGGCCGAACTTCGTCTCAAAAACTTCATTCCTCCATTTGACGGAGTAGAAGAGCCGGGCTACCAGACCCAAGTTGCGTTGCAGTATGACAGTGGAGATTACCCCGGCGTGCTCAACCGAGCGCTGGAAATGGTCGGCTACGAAGACTTCCGAAATAAGCAAAAGGCCGCCCGGGAGAATGGCAAATATCTTGGCATCGGCTTTTCTACCTATGTCGAAGCCTGTGGCATTGCGCCTTCGGCAGTAGTGGGAGCGCTGGGTGCTCGGGCAGGGCTATACGAATCGGCTCAGGTGCGGGTTCAGCCTACCGGAAAAGTCAGTGTCTTCACCGGAGCTCACTCGCACGGTCAAGGCCATGAAACGACCTTCGCTCAGGTAGTCGCCGACAAATTCGGCATTCCGCTGGAAGATGTAGAAGTAGTCCACGGAGACTCGGAATCGGTCGCCTTCGGTATGGGAACCTATGGCTCCCGGAGTTTGGCTGTGGGGGGAAGTGCCATCGTGAAGAGCATCGAAAAGGTGATTGACAAAGGCGCAAAGATTGCAGCGCATAAATTGGAAGCTTCTGAGGAAGATTTGGAATTCTCCAACGGTTCCTGGACGGTGAAAGGCACCGACAAATCCATCGGCTTTGGAGATGTCGCCTTGACCGCCTACGTGCCGCACGATTATCCGGCGGGACTGGAGCCAGGCATGGACTTCGCCAGCTTCTACGATCCAGCGAACTTCACCTATCCCTTTGGTGCCCACGTCGCCATCGTGGAAGTGGATGCGGAAACCGGAAAAGTAGATCTCCAGCGCTTCATCGCAGTAGATGATGTCGGCAACGTCATCAACCCCATGATTGTTGATGGGCAGATTCACGGTGGATTGGCCCAGGGAATCGGTCAGGCCTTGTTTGAAGGAAGCATTTACGACGAATATGGCAACCTCACCAATGGCTCCTACATGGATTACACCATGCCAAGAGCGGATGACTTCCCGAGTTTCGAGATAGACCGCACGGTTACGCCTTGTCCGCACAACCCACTTGGGGTGAAAGGCGCAGGTGAAGCCGGATGTATCGGTTCTACCCCTGCGGTGGTCAATGCGGTCATGGACGCCTTGTCTCCCTTCGGCATCAAGGACATCCAGATGCCATTGACCCCAGAGCGGGTATGGTCCGCCATTCAGGAGTAATCTTCCACCTTCCAATCCATCAACAATGATTCCATCAACTTTTTCATATCACAAAGCCGGATCGGTCAGCGAAGCCCTTTCTTTGCTGGCGGCCCACGGCGATGACGCCAAAATCCTGGCGGGCGGACACAGCCTGATTCCAGCGATGAAACTCCGCCTCAACAATCCTGAGCACCTGATCGACATTTCCTTCCTCAAGGACCTGAAATCCATTCGTCAGGAAGGCAACGAAATCGTGGTAGGGGCACTTTGCACCCACGGGCAACTGGCAAGCGACGGCCTGATCGCGCAGCATTTTGCGATGATGAGCCAGTCCGCCAAGCTGATCGGAGACGTGCAGGTCCGCAACTTCGGTACGCTCGGGGGCAGCATCGCCCACGCCGATCCAGCGGCAGATTGGCCAGCGTCCTTGCTGACAGCAGAAGCGAGTGTGGTCATCCAGGGAGCCAACGGTTCCCGCACCCTGGCCGCAAGAGACTTCTTCCAGGGCTTCTATGAGACTGCGCTCGGCGAGCAGGAATTGATCACCGAAATTCGGTTGCCCATTCCAGCCGCAGGCACCACCTCTGCCTACGCCAAATTCATGCAGCCTGCCAGCCGCTTTGCGATTGTAGGCTGTGCGGTGATGATCACTCAGTCCGGCGGCACCTGCACCGATGTACGGGTCGGCTTTACTGGAGTGAGCGACATGCCCTTCCGGGATGCTGGCGTAGAAAATGCCCTCAAAGGCCAAGCACCGACGGCGGAGAACATTGCCGCTGCCGCCGCCCACGCCGCCAAAGGCATGGACATTCTGAGCGATCACTTCGCCTCAGAAACCTATCGCCAACACTTGGCAGCCGTCTATGCCAAGCGGGCCATGATGGCCGCGGTATAGGCTAGTAAGCTTCATGATACACCTCACAGGTTTTGAAAACCTGCGAGGTGTTTTTTTGTAGCGTATTCTGCTATGCCGCGTAAGACATGCTCGACCTCGGGAAACCGTACTACAGGATTACCGCACCAGCACCTTCTCCTGATACAATCGCCGATTGCTCAGGTGATCCACCAATTCCAACACGTAAATCCCTGCCGACACCTCTGGCAGAACGGTCTGAATGCGCTGCCCGGTTTCGACCGACCCTCGCCACAGTTCGATTCTGCGGCCATCCAGACTGATGAGGCGCAGGCTGGCAGAGGCAGTTTCAGGGGTGGTGGCATCAGATTCCAGCCAGAGCTTGCCACCGGAGCGGAGGGGATTGGGGGCCAGAGAGAAGGAGGGGGATACCATTGACTCTGAGGCTGATTGACGCAGCATAGAAGGCTCCCGAATGGCTCTACAGGTCCTCAACGGAAGCTCTACAAAGTACAAATCCTGGTCACTACCTAATAATCCATGATGAGATTTGAAGAAAAACTTCTCCCCTCGCCGACTGAACCAAGCCTCAGGCTGGTATTGAACATTGCCAGATCCCTCCAAAATTACCCGATGGTGCAAAATTCGACGGGGAATAGGATCAGATTCATCTAAACTCAGTTCAACAATCTCTCCATAGTATCGGTAAATGGGAAATGGAGGACTATTCAAATTGACCGGTTTCAAACACAATAACCCTCGAAATGGATAGCTATCAAGACCCGTAAAGCTGGCAAAAATGGAAGTCTGATTGGTCTGGATCAAGGAACTCAAGCTAAATTGGCCTCCACTTTCATCAGCATTTGCATCTTGGTGCCAATCCAACACAATCCGGGCTTGAGCAACATGACGAATATTCCCACCACTGACTTCAATGTCCCAATAGACGGCGATGATGTCGCCTTCTTCCGTTTCGATGCTGGGGGTAGTTCCCGAGTTGGTCCCGTCATCTAAATAGTCGTTTACCTTTAAATCCCCGGAATTATTCATAGAACCAGAGGATACTTTGAGTACTACACACTCCTTGATGGCCCCCGTTTGAGTACGGAAAAACCCTGCTTCCCAGTGCCCCGCCCGGTTTCGGTGCAGCCGATTCACCAATCCCAGACCCGGCACATTGCGTTGCACAATATTTCCATCCAGATCAAAGAGGGTAAGACCTTCTTCAGGAGTAGCGGGAATATTTGTATCATCCCTGGTGTAGCGCGCAATCACAAACAAACCACTAGCCGATACCGTGGCATAATCAAAATGGGTATCATCGGCATAGAGGCTGAATAAGCCTCCAGAAAAAGCCCCTTCTCCCAAAAAAGTCTCTGTGTAACTTTGACTTCCGGCATTGATCGTAGGGTCCACAATGCCATCCTCATCAAAGTCATAGACTGCGTATTGATCGTTGGCAGAGGGATTGCTGATATCTACCAAGGAGAGCAACAAACGGCCTGCATTCACATCGTTGCCATCCCCTCCAGCTATATTATAGCCATCCGATTCACTGCTGATGGTGTAGCCTGCGAAGTAAAATAGAACCTGTGGCGTCCCTAAAGCTACGGAGTTAGCAGTGGGATAAGTAACTGATCGCTTCACCAATTCACCGCCAATGACCGTTGTGCCAGCCCCGTTGAAACGCTGCCGGGCATAGATGATGGCATCTTCCGTAGGATGCCAGCGAATCTCGGTTATATTTTTGTTCCAGTTCCCCGGAATAGAAGCTGCGCCGGGGAAAAAATCGGCTCCCGAAAATTGAACAAAGCCATTTTTATCTGCATCCCCATCATAGAAGGTCAGGCGCTGAACATTGGAACCCAGAAAAAAGGCTTTGTCATCGGCATGATTCCAATGGGCACGCTCTCCATTGAGGACATTGCGAAAGTCATCCGACGCCTTTTTGATGTCAAAAAAGAAAGTAGGGTCACAACTACTATTTCCCTCAGAAATGGTTGAAAAGTTGAAGGTCGAATGCCAGGGGACTGGACTGAGGCTATATCGCTTTTCAATTTCGCAGGGCAGGTGTACTCCCATGCATTTCCCAGGGAGGACGCAGTCTGAGGATTCTACCGCAGATTGGCAGTAATTATTTGTCTGTGAAGATAGTTGCGATAGTACAAGGCAGCAACTTAGCAGCATCCATACGAAGAGTTGTTTCATGGCAAGGAGAAATAAACAGGTAAAAGAAAAGAATAAAGATTCGAATATTTCGATTTCTGACTCATCAAAAATAACATCAAATGCCAAAAAAAAAATAAAACATGAAAAAAAACATGGCCCACATCCCAAATATTATTGAACCCTTCCTCTTTTCTGTGTAGCTTTCTTTTTTGGTATTCAACCGTGATTCATCTTTTTCAGTTATGAAACCTGTTTTGCTTCTCCTTTCCTTGATCTGCCCCTTGCTGATGTTCTCTCAGGAGTACCATCAAGTGCAAGTATCGGTAGCCCCTGATTCCATCCAGCCAACGGCCTATGGATATGCTGTAGCCATCTTT
>JBCCCJ010000140.1:0-8605 GCA_039033615.1 Bacteroidota bacterium | reverse complement strand
TTTCACGTAGATCTGCTGTTCTTTCTGCGACAGGTGCGTACACCATTACCGCAGCAGTGAGTGTGAATGGAGACGGCAATTCCTTCAATGATACCATTGTCGGAACTACGGAGAACCTGCCACTGGTAGATACCTACCCTTACTTCGAAGACTTCGAAAGTGGCGCAGGCGGTTGGAGTGCAACCGGAACCTTGCCTTCTTGGGCCTTTGGTACCCCTGCCAAAGCCGTCATCAGTGGTGCTGGATCTGGTGCCAACGCCTGGGTAACCGGTGGGTTGGGACAAGGCACCTACAACGCCAATGAAGCCTCCGCAGTAGAAGGCCCCTGTTTTGACTTCACCACCTTGCCTGCCGGAGCCGCTGTCGGCCTGAAAGTCTGGTGGGAAGCAGAAAGCAGTTTTGACGGTGCAGCCTTGCAAGTGAGTACCGATGGCGGCACCTCCTGGAGCACCATCGGCGCATTCAACGATCCGATCAATTGGTACAACGATACCCTGATCAACTCTGCTCCTGGTGGCTCCATCGAAGGATGGACTGGTTCCAGTGCCAGTGGAGATGGCTCTGGCGGATATGTACAGGCTCAGCACCCACTGGACCCTGCCTTGGCTGGTCAAGCTGACGTGCGCTTCCGCGTAGCCTTTGGGTCAGACGGCTCCACCGAATATGACGGCTTCGCTTTTGACGATATCGCGATTGGGGTTCCCCCTGCCATTGACTTGGGGTCAGACAGCATCATCACTTGTGGGGGGGACATCCTCAACCCAGGTGCTGGCTTTGCTTCCTACCTGTGGTCCAATGGAGCCACGACGCAGACGGTTTCTCTGATCAACCTGACCGGACAACCCATCGTGGACAGTGTGATCACCGTGATTGTAACCGACAACGCCGGCTTGATTGCCACCGATACGGTGGTCGTAACCATCTCCGGCGAGGCACCCGAAGTCTCCGCTTCGGTCAACAACGATGTGAGCTGCTTCGGAGAGGATGATGGCATTGCCTTCGCTCAGGGAACTGGTGGGACTGGAAACTTGACCTACGAGTGGAACACCAACCCTCCTCAGAATACGCAAGTAGCCACCGGATTGACTGCTGGCACCTATGTGATAACGGTTTCGGATCAGGGCGGATGTGTGGTTACGGATTCGGTAACCATCGTTGAGCCTGCGGAATTGACTGTCGAGATCAATGCTCAAGTCAATGTGGACTGCGCCGGAGATACCGACGGTAGCCTGGATGTGAATATTGTCGGTGGCGAAGCGCCCTACTCCATCGAATGGAACACTGGCGATACCACCACTGTCCTGACGGGATTGGGAGCGGGTACCTACGATGCGACCATCACCGATGCGGGCGGTTGTGAAAACACCGTATCAGTCGATATCATCGCTGAAAACGAGGCCCCTGTTGCTTCTTTCAGCGCGAGTTCTGCTGGTACGACCGTTACCTTCACCAACACTTCTGTCGGGACCGGGGCCTACGCCTGGGACTTTGGCGATGGGGCTGGGGTCAGCTCGGATGAAAGTCCAGTTTACACCTACGCAAGTACGGGAGCCTATTCGGTTCTGCTGATTGTGAGCAATGCCTGTGGAACTTCTTCCACCCGCGATTCTGTCTTCGTCGGCGTGATGTCTCGGCAAGATTTGCTCAACAGTGAATTGTCGCTCTACCCGAACCCCACCACGGGCTTGGTCGAATTACAAGTCGCGGGCATGAATCTGAACGAAGTCGAGGTACACCTCTTTACCCTGCAAGGGCAGGAAGTCCACGTTGAAAGCATCGGCTACCTCCCAGCCGGAGCGACCCACCGCCTGACCTTGTCAGACGCGCTCAGCGAAGGCATGTACCTGCTGCAATTGCGCAGTCGCGAAGGATTGCTGCACAAGCGATTGACGTTGAAGCGGTAAAAGAACGCTTTGCTGTCAGAGGTCAGAAGTCAGACCGTTTCACTGACAGATGATCATGAATAGATCCCTCCTAAAGGTTCGAAGCCTTTGGGAGGGATTTTTTGGGACCCATTCCTTCTGACAACGAAGTGCTCTGACTTCTGTCTTCTATCAGCAACGCGGTCTCCCTCCTCCCAAAAAAAGTCTCTATTCTCTTTGGTGGACATTCGCTAGATTTGAGGCCAGATTACGTACCTCACTCTCTCTACCATGAAACAACTCTTGTTCCTCTGCCTGACGATTTTCCCTTTGTTGCTTCCCGCCCAGTACACCCTCAGTGGCTATGTGCGGGACAGCGCGAGCGGGGAGGCACTCATCGGGGCGGTCATCGCGGTGCCAGAATTCAAAACAGGTACTTACTCCAACAACTACGGCTTTTATTCCTTGACAGTGCGCCAAAGCAAGGTATTGGTGCGCATCGACTACCCCGGCTATGAAGGGGAAGTACGCGAACTCGACCTGAACGGCGACCTGCGGCTAGACGTCAACCTGAAGGAAAAGCAATTTGACTTGGATGAGGTGGTCATTTCGGAGCAAAAGGCGCGCGAAAATGTTGAACGTGCCACCATGGGAGTGATCGACATGGACGTGCAGGAGATTGAATTGCTGCCGTTCATCGGGGGGGAAAAGGATCTGCTCAAAGCGGTGCAATTGCTGCCGGGAGTGCAGTCCGGTTCTGAAGCCTCGGCGGGCTTTTACGTGCGGGGGGGACGACCAGATCAAAACCTCATCCTGATGGACGAGGCCACGGTTTACAACCCTTTTCACCTCGCGGGCTACATCTCCATTTTCAATACCGACGCCATTCGTAATGTCACCCTGCACAAGGGAAGTTTCCCCGCCCAGTTTGGGGGCAGGCTTTCTTCCATCCTTGACATTTCCATGAAGGAGGGGAACCGCAAAAAGCTCCACGGCGAAGGTGGCATCGGGGTGATCAGTTCCCGCCTGACCTTGGAAGGTCCCATCATCAAGGACAAGGCTTCGTTCCTGATTTCTGGTCGGCGATTTTACTGGGACTTGTTGGTGCAGCCCTTTTTGCCATTTGGACGAAAGTTTGGCTACAACTTCCAGGACCTCAACGTCAAGATCAACTACGAGCTCGGGGAGAAGGATCGCCTCTACATCAGCGGTTATTATGGTCGAGACAAACTTTTCGATGAGAACGTTACCCCGCTGGATACTTCCATCTTTCGGGTCAATTGGGGCAACACGACTTTCACCACGCGTTGGAACCACATTTTCAGCCCCAAACTCTTCTCCAACGCCAGTTTCATTTATAGCGATTATTCCTACGAACTCCAGCAAATCAACGGCAGTACAGGTATCCGCTTGTTCTCTGGCATTCGGGACACCCAAGGCAAATTGGACTTCGACTATTATCCCAATCCGCGCCATACCATCAAATTTGGGGCGCATTATACCTACCACACCTTCACGCCGAATTCCTCCCAAATCAGCTTGGAGGACTCGATGGATATTCGAGGCGCGCCTCGCTTCACGCATGAGGGGGCGCTCTATGTGAATGATGAAATCAAGGTCAACGACCGCTGGGGCTTGAATCTGGGACTTCGTGCGCCCATTTTCAACCACCGGGATACTTGGTACTATGGCTTGGAGCCACGCGTTACGGCCAAGTTTCAGCTCAACGAAAATGCGTCGATCAAAGGGGGCTATACCCTGATGAACCAATACGTGCACCTGGTCAGCAGTTCGACCATTTCCCTGCCCTTCGACATCTGGACCAACAGCAGCGAGACGGTCAAGCCGCAGATCGCGCATCAAGGCGCCGTGGGCTATTTCCAGAATTTTCTCAATGACCGCTACGAAGGCAGTCTGGAAGTGTATTACAAACACATGTACAACCAGATTGACTATCGGGAAGGGGCGCAGTTTTTCTTCAACAATGACCTGGAACAAGAGCTGGTCTTTGGGGACGGCTGGTCTTATGGAGCAGAGTGGTACCTGCGCAAGCGGACGGGACGCCTGACGGGTTGGTTGGGATATACGCTGTCGTGGACCTGGCGGCAGTTTGATGAGTTGAATCGAGGGAATCCCTTCCCCGCCAAATACGACCGCCGCCATGACCTTTCGCTCGTAACGGTCTATAAATTCAACGAGCGCTGGTCCTTCTCTTCCGTCTTTGTGTATGGAACGGGACACACCATCACTTCGCCTAGCGGTCGGGTATTCGTGCCAGCCTATGGGTGGTCGCAGGATTTTCAGTGGTTCGACGATTTTACCGGCAAAAACAACCAGCGTTTGCGGGCCTACCATCGTTTTGATTTGGGGCTCCGTTATACCGTCGAGAAACCTAAGTTTACCTACAGCATCCACATCGACATCTACAATGCCTACAATCGGCGGAATCCGTTCTTTGTTACGCTACAACCTTCCTTCGACGAGCGCGCCAATGCCACTCGCTTCCAGGCACAGCAGACTTCGCTCTTGCCGATGATTCCTTCGATTGCGTATTTGTTTAAGTTTTGATTAGTTGATTATTGGATGGGTTGATGGGTTGATGGGTTGATGGGTTGATGGGTTAGGATTCAAGGAAAAGTCTGACAATTCTATGGTCTGACAGGGAACCGATCTGACGTCTGACCTCTCCTTGGTTGGTTGATTCAAAAAAACGTCTGACAACGAAGTGATCTGACAGCCAAAGCGATCTGACCTCTCCTTTTTTGGGAAAAAGAAAAATCAAATGAATCGTAGACTCGCTACTTGTCAGGACAAACTTTACCATTTTACATTCGCTGTCTTTCATTTTGCGGTTAAGATATCCCCCTGTTCAAGAGAACATATTGCACCTGAATATTCTTCCTATGAAAACTCAATATCTCCTTCCGCTCTTGCTTTTGGCCGCTTGTAGCCAACCCATCCAAATGGATTTGGGGGATGAAGGCGGCAAACTCGTGGTGCATGGCTTGTTGGAAGCCGACTCCGTGGCTGAAGTCATCCTCACCGAAAGCAAGTCTTATTATGGCTGGCTGGAAGATGATCTGAGTTTGTTGTACCAAGAGGACCTGAGTCCTGTGCTCCGCTGGGAAGGCGGGGAGGAAACGCTCAAGGGATCATGGGGCTGGAAATACACGCCCCAGAGCTTTGGGGCCATAGATACCAGTCGGGTATTTCGCTATCGAGGCACGACGCCCTTGGAATCTGGCAACACCTATGAATTGGTCATCGAAGAAGAAGAGCAGACGATACAGGGGACAACCACCATTCCCGGTCAACCCACCATCCGTAGAGCCATCGTCGAGGAACAAGTGGAGACCTTTCCAGACGGCGGGACCTTTCGGCAGGAGGTCGTCTTGGTAGAGTTCGAAGATGTCAGGGGAGAAGAAAATACGTACGGGATCAGCTTCCAGTACAGCTATTGGGAGTATGATTACGATTATGATTTCAACACCAATACCTACTCCGTTGTTGACAGCAATTACCGCACCACCTATCGCAGAACCCAAGCCCTCTTGGAAGAGACCCAAGACGGCTCAGTCGAAGAAATCAGCCTGCCATTTGGCTTCTTTCCGTATCGTTTTGGGGTAACGGAACCCGATACCTTTGAATTCGAGGTCAACATCGTGCTGGAGACCTATGACCGGGCCTATGGCACCTACTTGAATTCTGCATTTGCCCAGCAAGCCGCACGCTTTGATCCCTTCTCCGAACCCGTATTGCTGAACGGCAACCTAGAACCTGCCCTCGGAATCATCGGTTCGGCCATCCATTCTGACACCATTTCGTATATCTACGAAGTCGTGTATTAGTCTTGTTTAGATTTAGATTGTCCTCCATGAAAACTCTTCTTTTTCTCCTTTGGCCCTTACTAATCTTCTTAGCCTGTACCCAACCCGTTCAGATGGAATTGGACGAACGTACCGGGGGGGCAGTGGTGTATGGATTATTGGAGCCAGACTCGGTCGCTCAGATTATATTCACCCAAGTCAAATCTCCCTACGGCTGGATTGAGGATACCCTAGACCTGGATTTCATCGAAGATCTCGAGCCAGTGCTGAGTTGGGAAGGGGGAGAAGAAGTGCTTACCGGGAGTTGGGGCTGGGAACTGAGCCAACCCAGTTGGGGTAGAACGGATTCCACCTGGCTCTTTCGGTATCGCGGAGGTACGCCCTTACAAGCTGGCAAGACCTATTCCCTCCGTTGTACCTATCGAGATGAATTGATCACGGCGGAGACCAGCATTCCTCCAAAACCCGAGATCCTGGAGGTCAACTTCTTCGACGTAGTGCAGACCTTCTCGAATAATTTTTCTTTCGAATCCACCGACTTCAACGCCAGAATCCGGGATGTCGCGGGCGAAGACAATGGCTATCGAGTCGGCTACACCTCATGGGAATGGAAATACGAGACCGATTTAGATCCCGCGACTGGTGAAACCATCGTGGTAGATAGCCAATGGGTCCCATTCCACAGTATCTTCTTTCTTATGTATGACCAGGGAGCAGAAGGAGGCCTACTAGACCTGCGACACTACAATTTTCGCTACAATCAAGATGCCCAAGCAGGAGACACCATTCGCCAAGAAGTTCCCGTGGTGGTGCAAGTATTTGATGAAACGTTTCGGACATACACGAAATCAGTATTTGGCCAGCTCAGTCAGAGTTATGGCTCCGGTTTTTTCAATCAGCCCCCTAGCGCCAATCTCAACGGCCAGCTCAATTGGGGCACTGCCTTGCAAGAGCCCGTCCTCCTCCAAGGCAATGTAGAAAACGGTGTAGGCGTCATGGGAAGTTTCCATACCTCGGACACCTTTTGGGTAAGCTTTGAGAAGGTGGTGGAGTGAGGCGAAAAAAGGGCTAGCCCTTCTCCTGCTTCTTCTTCAACTTCGCTTGTTTCTTCTCCAGCTTTTGCTGCTTTTTCCGTAAGCGATCAGCTTTACGATCTTTATAGCTACGGCCTTCATCCAGTTCTGGGTCTTCTTTGATTTCGATGTGGTAGACCGCCCCAATGCCAGCGCTGAAGATCTGCCAATCCGTGGCCACATCGCGTTGGCGACCGTCATAGATCAGGCTGGGATCGGATTCCCGATAGCCCATCCATTGGTGGCTCATCCAGAGGCGAAGCTGATGCGGGCGATTCTTAAAAGGCTGGAAAGCCAAGGCCATGCGTCCTTCGGCAGAGTATTCCCGCCCTGCGCCTTCAAAGAGTCGATTGGCCTGATAAGTCCCCACGGCAATGTTGGGCTGCAAACGCAAGCGGGGGAAAATGGGAATGGGATAATCATAGGTGAGGGAGCCGGACAGGGAGAAAAACGGCCAATAGACGTACTGGAAATCGTTTTGGTTGGGGGAAATGCTCCGAAAACCCTGCACCAAGTAGAAGCGATAATTCAAGCCGATGTACCAGTTTCGGTAGAGGTTGACCAATACCCCAGCTCGGAAGTGCCCCAATTTGTAAAAATCGAGGATGTTGCGATCCACGGTGTCCCAATCCGCCCATTGCCAATACGGCTCGTCCAGACTTTGCCCATTCTCAAATTGAACAAATTGCTCTCCCTGATAGGAATCACGGGCCTGCGCCTGAAAGGTGGTCAATCCAGGATCGATGAGAAAGCGCACGTTCCACACCCGGGTAGTAGAATCAGTGCTAGGACCAAAAATTTGTGCGGATGCCCAGGCGGGTAGGAGGCTGAGCATCAGAAGGAAGGAAGCTTGTTTCATGGTGAAAGAGTCTTGGAGCAACATGGATGTGCAGCTTCAAGATTAGCAGCTTTTTCCCCTAAAAAAAAGGGGAATTTTCCGGCACGATCCAATTGAGAGCAGAATCGCCTCTCAACCGGGATCAATTTCCTGCCCGGCGCTTCAATTCTTTATCGAAACGGGCATAGTTCATATAACTAGGCAGACCAGCGACCAACATCCCAAACATGGGCACAATCCCTAATAGGTGACGACCTGAATCGAAAGTACCAGTAGCAAAGAGATAGATATAATAGGCAATGTAAGCCACTGCAACGGCTGCGATGACCATGAGCAAACCAAAAATGGTTGATTTCAGCTTTTTCAGTTCTTCTTCGGTGTACTCGGTAATGTCTTTGCTTTTTTTCTTTGCCATGGTCAAGAAACTAATTAGAGGAAAGTGAACCTTGCTCAAGCTTAGGCAAGGTAGCGGATGATACAATAGAAGGAAGCTTCATACAAAGGTTGGAACATCTACAACTTTGTTCTTCCAAGCTGAAGCGATTTTTCCTAAAAACGGGAATTTCCCGGCCCGATTCCATGGAAAGTAGAATCCCCTTTCTTCAGATCAGTTGCCTGCCCGACGCTTCAATTCTTTATCGAAACGGGCGTAATTCATATAATTCAAGGACGCTGCTGGGAGGAGAGCCAACATCGGTACCAATCCCAATAAATGCCGACTCGGATCAAAGGTGCCGGAAGCCAATAAGTACACATAGTAGGCAGCAAACAGGAGTACTACTGCCAATAACACCATCAACAAGCCGAAAATGGCTTTCTTATAGCTGATCAATTGCTCTTCGGTATACTCGGTGATGTCTTTGCTTTTTTTCTTTGCCATGGTCAAGAAACTAGAAGGATGAAGGTGAATCTTGCTCAAATTTGGACAAAGTAGGGGATTTTACAAATGAAGGAAGCTTCATGTGAGTGCTTTTTCCGGCTGCTCTTGTGCCACCGGGGAGCGAA
>JBCCCJ010000139.1:0-8631 GCA_039033615.1 Bacteroidota bacterium | reverse complement strand
TAACGCCGCCAGCATTGATCGCAGCAATCCCCGTAGGAGCCGCCACCACGGTATTTTTATAGGTATGCTGGGTGATGTATTTGAGAAAGGTCGTCTTGCCTGTCCCGGCCTTCCCCGTCAGGAAAATGTGCCGATTGGTATTGTTGACATAATCCGCAGCCAGCGCCGCGATATCATTAAGTTCAGTAGTGCTCATCGAATGGAGTTGGATCCAAAGATAGGGGAGGCACGTTCTTTTGGCAAATGGACAATGAGAATGTGGGCGAGCCCCCCGCCCGGCAAATGGCCATGCGGGGGTCGGGCCCTTACGGGGTACCGTCTTCCGCTTTGCTCCAGACTCCTCGCTGCACTCGGACCCTTCAGGCACCTCTCGCTTGCCTCCAGCAAGGGGTCTTTTTATCCCAACATCAACCAGAGTGCCCCGACGCCCGTGCTCACGGACAGAAATATTCGCCAATAGCGTGCGGACACGCCCACCTCATTCACCCAGATCCCCGCCCGCAGCAGCACCGCCCCCACAATCAGCAATTGTCCTGCTTCGATCCCCAAATTGAAAAAGAGGAGCGGCTGCAAGACCGATTCGGAGTCCATCATCAACTCCCGGAAAAAATTGGAAAAGCCCATCCCGTGGATCAAGCCAAAGCCCAAGGCCAATCCGTAGTTCACCCGCCGGGTCAAGGTCTTGGCGGGATCGCGATAGAAAATCAGGTGATACAAACTGGTAAGGAGAATGGTCAGCGGAATCATGAATTCAATCACCTCCGATGGCAAACGAAAAATGTCCAGCGCCGACAGCGCCAAGGTCAGAGAATGCCCCAGCGTAAAGGCGGTCACCAGAATCCCCACTTGTCGCCATTCTTTGAGCGAATAACCAGCGCAAAGCGCCACGATGAACAGCAGGTGGTCCAGCCCCTGAGGATCCAGGATGTGATCCAACCCAAGAGAGAAGTAGATGCTGCTACCTTGCCAAAAATCCATGAGCTAGGAGTTGAGCCGTGAAGGTAGGAGGTTTTTTTCTACCTTCCGTTCGTATTCAATCATTTTCCCATGCGGCTATTCAGCATTTGTTTCGCTTGTTTGATCTCTATGTCCGTTTCGATTTCTGCCCAGCAGCTCGATGCTTTTCCCGTCCAGACCCAATTGACTTCCGGTACCATCGAGGGACTATACGACACCAAGGCGGGCATTCAGCGCTATTTGGGCATCCCTTATGCTCAACCACCCGTGGGAGAGCTCCGTTGGAAGGCCCCCCAGCCTCTGGCACCATGGCAGGGCGTAAAAGAAACGCACACCTTTGGGCCTCGCGCCATTCAGAAGCCCTTGTTTGGCGATATGGAGTTTCGCTCCGCTGGCCTGAGCGAAGATTGCCTCTACCTCAACGTCTGGACGCCAGCTAAGCAGAATACCAAAGACCTGCCCGTACTCGTGTATTTCTACGGCGGTGGATTCGCGGCAGGAGACGGCTCAGAGCCCCGCTACGACGGAGCGAGCATGGCCCAACAAGGCATGGTTGCCATCACGGTCAACTACCGACTGAACCTCTTTGGTTTTCTCGCCCACCCCGAATTGAGTCAGGAAAGCAAATATGGAGGTTCTGGTAATTATGGCCTCCTCGATCAGCAGGCCGCCCTCCAATGGGTCCAGGACAACGTCGCGGCCTTCGGCGGAGATCCCAAGCGGGTAACCATCGCTGGGGAATCAGCAGGTTCGATTTCGGTAAGCGTTCACATGGCATCCCCACTCAGTCGGGAGTTGATCGCTGGAGCCATCGGCGAAAGCGGGGCGAGCATTGCTCCGACCATGCCCCCGGTTCCCTTGATTGAGGCCGAACAGGAAGGCATTGGGTTTCTCCAACAATGCGATATTGCTTCCATCGCAGACTTGCGAAAGCTGAGCACCCGAGAGTTGTATGAGCTATTTGAGGAATCCGGCCGATTCGGGTTTCCCGCTACCATAGATGGCTACCTCTTACCTAAAACCTTGCCTGAGATCTTCGAGGCGGGGGAACAAGCGCAAGTCCCCTTATTGCTGGGCTGGAACTCTGCGGAAATTCCGGGCGGGGCCTTTATGCAAGGGCAAGCTTTCACCAAAGATCAGTTCCTTGCGCGACTGGAAAGCCAATTTCCGGAAGATCAGGCAACCATTGCGGGACTATTCCCACATGCTACCCCTGATGAAGTGGAACAATCCGCGACCGATCTCGCTTCGGACGGCTTCATCAATTTTAGCACCTGGAAGTGGTTTGATTTGCATCGGTCCAACAGTCAGCAGCCGGTGTATCGCTATTTGTACAGCAAGCTTCGCCCTCCCATCAGTCTGGAGGCTGGCTATCCGTATACCCCTACCGATATGGGCGCTCCTCATGCTTGTGAGATCGAATACTGCATGGGCAATCTGGATCTAGTCAAAGCGTTTTTGTGGACCGAGGATGACTACACCGTTTCCCAAACCATGCAGACCTACTTTGCTAATTTCATCAAAACCGGCAATCCCAATGGAGCAGACTTGGTCGAGTGGCCGCCAGCACCTGCAAGCGGAGATCAACCTCCGGTCATGATCATTGACACCGAGTGCGAGGTCGTGAAAGCTCCGCATGATGCGCGCTATCGCTTGTGGGAGAAATATTATGGGGAGAAGCGTTGAAGCAGTCGCTCTCACGCGTTTGTAACGTGTGAGGCCTAAATTTCAGAGTTTGCAACTCGATGGGATATGCTGGTTGAAATCAGCCAAGATTCCCAACCGCTCTCACGCGTTTGAAACGCGTGAGGTCTAAATTTCAGAGTTTGTAACTCAGTGGGATATGCTGGTTGGAATCAGCCAAGATTCCTGACCGCTCTCCCAGATGCTTCGCTGGCGGGAGTTTGTAACTCCTGCCAGACCCAGTTCATGAAGTTTGTATCTCAGAGGCAGCGAGAGTTACAAACTCCCATACTTCTCTCTCACGCGTTGCAAACGCGCGAGATAGCCTTATTGATTTTTTATGTCTAAACAGCGGAGCTTTTTTCCTGAGAACCCCTTGTATTTTGCGACCATGACGGTGGTGGGATGGGTGGATGTATTTACCCGGGAGGCCTACATCGAGGAATTATATCGCTCTTGGGAATACTGTGTAACCCAGAAAGGGTTAAGAATTCATGCCTACGTGGTCATGAGCAATCATGTCCATTGGATCATTTCCACTCGGGGACTTCCCTTGAGTGGCATTGTGAGAGACACCAAAAAATTCACGGCGAAAGCCCTCTTCAATCAAATCAAAACCAATCCCCATGAAAGTCGTCGCGAGTGGATGTTGAGTATGTTCCGGTTTGTAGGAAAGAACCAAGTAAAAAATAAGGAAATCCAATTCTGGCAACATGGCAACCATGCCACCGACCTTTGGAGTGTGGAAGTCATCCAGCAAAAATCCGTTATATCCACGAAAATCCCGTACGGGCAGGCATCGTAGATGATCCCGCTCACTATCGTCATTCGAGTGCTCGGGCCTATCAAAATGGAACCTCTTTGTTTCCAGTTGAAGCGCTATGGGCGTAAGCTAGCTCCTTACTCCCCAAACCTTTTCCGCTTGCGAATTCCCTTTCCCTGAGTATCTTTCATTATGATACTCCTTTCGTAAGAAATAAGGTGTTGGTATGAACTCACTTACTCGCTACACGCTTGGTCTCGTTACCGCGTTGATCTTCCTGGCCGCCTGCGGCCCTGTTTTGCCGCCGGGCATCGAAGCAGAATTTGCCTCCCTGCCAGAGGAAATCGACTACAACTTCCACGTCAAGCCCATTCTGTCAGATCGCTGCTTTGCCTGCCACGGACCGGATGCCCAGAATCGTTCAGCGGAATTGCGGCTAGATACCGAAGAAGGAGCCTACGCAGCCCTCGAATCTGGGGCCGGACATGCGATCGTTCCAGGAAAATTGGGGAGGAGTGCATTGGTAGACCGCATTCTCTCCGCTGATCCAGAGGAACTCATGCCTCCCCCAGAGTCCAACCTCGAGTTGACTGAGGCAGAAAAGGCCACCCTCGTCCGCTGGATCGAGCAAGGCGCGGTGTACAAAGCCCATTGGGCCTTTGAAACCCCAGAAAAGCCCAGCCTCCCACCAACAGAAAACGACTGGGCCAGGAATGAAGTCGATCAATTCATCGCGGCCAAACTGGAACGAGCGGGCATAGAGGCTTCTCCCGAGGCAACCAAAGAAATGCTCATTCGGCGCTTGTTTTTCGACCTCAATGGCCTCCCTCCTACCCTTTCTGAACTAGATCAGTGGGTGGCGGATGATGGCCCAGATGCCTATGACCGCCTGGTAGAAGAATTGATGGCCCGCCCAGCCTTCGGGGAGCGAATGGCTGCTCACTGGTTGGATGTCGCTCGATTTGCTGATTCTGAAGGCTATTTGGATGATTTTCACCACGAATTCTGGCCCTATCGCGATTGGGTGATCAAAGCCTTCCAGGAAAACCTGCCTTACGACCAATTCATCCTTTGGCAAATGGGCGGCGACCAACTACCAGAGCCTACGACCGACCAAATTCTCGCCACTGCATTCAACCGAAACCATAAACAGAATTCAGAAGGCGGCATCATTCCCGAAGAGTTCCGGGTCGAATACGTAGCGGACCGCACCAATACCCTGGGCGCAGCTTTCATGGGCCTAACCCTGGGCTGTGCTCGCTGCCATGACCACAAATACGACCCCATCAGCCAGGAGGACTACTTTCAGTTGTTCAGCTTTTTCAACTCTACGGTCGAACGCGGAGACGGGATTTTTGCGTTCAATGCCGTGGAAAACGGCCAAATGGTCTCCAATGAGCTGTCCATGAATGCAGGCCCCGTCTTGGCCCTTCCTTCTGAAGAAGTACAGGAAATTCGGGCGTACCTCCTCCAACAAATTGATCAAACCCAAGACAGCCTTTCGTCCCTGGCTCAGAACAATAGCGAAGCCTTGGAAGCTTGGAAAAGCCAGCAACGCACTTCACAAGCCTTGGAACAGGCCATCCAAGCCAGTACCGTTACCCACCTGACCTTTGATCAAATGGCCAATGGCAAGGATCGAGATCTGGTTCGTAGCAACGAAGTTCCTAGTTATTGGGGGGAAGTGAAGCCAGTGTCGGGCAAATTTGGCCAGGCGGTCCGCAGTGATGCCAGTGGTCAATATCTGGCCGATGGTAGCTTGAGTTCCTTTGAGCGGAATGAGCCCTTCACCATCAGTTTTTGGATTCAAATCCCGAAAGACTTTGCCCGCGCTCACGTGATGTACAACGGCAACAATCGCATTCAGGGCTATCGGGGCTGGGATGTGATCCTCGACAGCAGCCGAGTACACCTTCGCCTCAACCATGCCCATCCCTATCAATCGTTGGATGTGATGGTGCCGGAACCGCTGAAGGTAGGAGAATGGGCCCACTTTGTCTGGACCTATGACGGCTCCAGCAAGGCCAAGGGCATGAAGGTCTATCAAAACGGGGAACCCATTTCCGTTTCCATTGAACGAGATCATCTCTACCGCTCTACCAAACCCTATACAGACACCCGCGCGACGGTCTACATGCCGTATCGGGGCATCATCATCGGCAATCGGCATTACGACCAAGACTTCACGGGAGGTTTGATCGATGAAGTACGCATTTTGAATCGGGAGGGAGATGCCTTGGTGGCCCAATATCTCTACGATCAGGCCGCTGGAAAAAACGCGTTCGAAGAAGCAGTGGTGGCTTCTGGCTCCCAAATAGGCACCTTCTTTGACCTGATGATTGATCCCAAATTGGAGCAAGGCAGAGAGGCGTTGCGAGCCATCCAAGCCCGAGAAATCCAGACCATCGACACCGTCCAAGAAATCATGGTCATGGGCGACCGAGAAAGAGAACGGCCTACCTACATCCTCGACCGAGGCGTGTATGATGCACACGGAGAACGAGTAGATCGTGCGGTACCAGAGTCTATTCTTCCCTGGTCGGAAGACCTACCCAAAAATCGCCTGGGGCTAGGTCGGTGGTTGATTGATCCTGAGCATCCTCTCACCGCTCGGGTGGCCGTCAACCAGATGTGGCACCTCATGTTTGGGCGGGGACTGGTAGAAACGGTCGAAGACTTTGGTAACCAGGGGGCTTTGCCATCGCATCCCGAGCTATTGGACTGGTTGGCGGTAGATTTCGTCGAAAACGGCTGGGATGTGCAGCGCCTGATTCGCCAGATGGTAACCTCTGCTACCTATCGCCAATCTTCTCACATTCGACCAGAATTGTTGGAACTCGATCCGGATAATTTGCTTCTGGCCCGTGGTCCCCGCTACCGTCGTTCAGCGGAAATGGTTCGAGACAACGTCTTGGCGTCCAGCGGCTTGCTAGACGAACAAGTAGGCGGGCCTTCTACTTTTCCTTATCAACCCGCTGGCCTATGGAAAGAAACCACTTCCCATCCCTTCTTCCCTGGCTACCAAGTTGACCAGGAACGAGGCTTGTACCGCCGAAGCATCTATACCTTCTGGAAGCGGAACATGCCTCCACCGAGTATGCTGATTTTTGACGCGGCCAATCGGGGCGAATGCCAGGTGCGCCGCCAACGCAGCAATACCCCGCTTCAGGCCCTCGTTCTGTTGAATGATCCGCAGATGATTGAAGGTTGCCGGGCGTTGGCGGAAAAAGTCTTGACCGAGCAGCAGGGCAGCATTGCCTCAGCTTTGGAACAAGCCTTTCGCCTTTTGACCAGCCGCCAACCCAATGAGCGAGAACAAGCCTTGCTTCAGCAGCAATTTGAGGCGGAACTGGCCTACTTCGAAGCCGATCCCCAACAGGCTACCGCCTACCTCGCAGTGGGGCAATATCGCCTTTCTCCCACTTTCCCCCCCAACCAAATCGCCGCGCTCGCCCGGGTGAGCAACACCATTCTCAACACCACCGAAGCCTACTACAAAAACTAGCCTGTCATGAACGATCTGCATCGTGCTCACTATCAGAAAACCCGTCGCGAATTTCTCAAAACGACTTCCAAAGGTCTGGGAGCCCTCGCCTTGGGATCGCTGGTGCTTCCCAACCAAGGGCTGGCTGCTCCTTCAAGTAACGGTGGCGTACTCAACGTGCTGCACCACGCCCCCAAAGCCAAGCGGGTGATTTATCTCTTTCAAAGTGGGGGGCCTTCCCAGATTGAACTGTTCGACTACAAACCAGAGTTGATGAACCGCTGGGGGGAAGAAATCCCTGACAGCGTGCGTGGCAATCAACGGGTCACAGGTATGCTGGCAGCTCAATCGAGTTTTCCTTTGGTGGGGTCTAAATTTGCCTTTACCCGAAACCCCAAAACTGGCGGCTACTTCAGCGAACTGGTGCCTCACATCGCTGAGATCGCAGAAGAAATTTGCGTGGTCAAATCCATGTACACCGAAGCCATCAACCACGAACCAGCCATTGTCTTTCTGCAAACGGGTTCTCAGCAGGTCGGACGGCCCAGCATCGGTAGTTGGATGAGCTATGGATTGGGGAGTCCCAACCAAAATCTTCCTTCCTTCATTGTGTTATTGTCTCGGGGAAAAGCAGATACCCAAAACCTGAACATGCAATCCTGGAGCAGTGGCTTTTTGCCTTCTCACCATCAAGGGGTACAATTTCGTTCGGGGGTAGATCCAGTGCTGTATTTGTCCAATCCTGATGGCATTGATCGCAACAGTCGGAGGCGAGAGTTGGATTTCCTGACCCAATTGGAGCGAGAACAGCAAGCGGCCTGGGGCGATCCCGAGATCGAATCCAAGATCAGTCAGTATGAAATGGCTTATCGGATGCAGACCAGCGTGCCAGAAGTTACCGACTTGTCCAATGAGCCGGATTACATCTTCGATATGTATGGACCAGATGCCCGCATTCCCGGCACCTTCGCAGCCAATTGCCTGCTGGCGCGCCGCCTTGCCGAGCGGGACGTCCCTTTTATCCAACTTTACCACATGGGCTGGGACCAACATGGCAACCTGCCCAGCCAGATCCAGAAACTCACCAAATCCAGCGACCAAGCTTCTGCTGCCCTCGTCAAAGACCTCAAACAGCGCGGCCTGTTAAACGATACCCTTGTCATTTGGGGCGGCGAATTTGGGCGAACCAGCTTCTCCCAGGGGCGACTTACCAAAGACAATTACGGGCGCGATCATCATCCTCGCTGCTTCACCATGTGGATGGCGGGTGGTGGCGTCAAACCTGGCCTCAACTATGGCAAAACGGACGACTTCAGCTACAACATTGTCGAAAATGGCGTTCACGTGCATGACTTCCAGGCTACTCTGCTCCATTTGCTGGGGGTAGATCATGAGCGCCTGACTTTCAAGCATCAAGGAAGACGCTACCGCCTGACGGATGTGCATGGCGAGGTGGTGAAGGATCTTTTGGCGTAGGAGAAGAGAAGAAGTCAGACTGCTGCGCGGTCAGAAGTCAGAGGTCAGATTTGTCGATGACAAGGATACTTACTTTCGCTTGCGATGAGACAGCTGGATTTCCTCCAAGGCAGCCGCTAGTATCGGGTCTTTTCCCTCGATCAAATGTTCTGGCGTCCAATTCACGGGCACATCTGGCATGACGCCACGGGCATAAGGCGCATTTGCTTCCTCCACGGCATGCTCGATTCGCACCAGGGAAATCACAAATGGCATCTTGGAATTGGGC
>JBCCCJ010000138.1:0-8637 GCA_039033615.1 Bacteroidota bacterium | reverse complement strand
ATGATCGCCCCGGGGACAGACTCTTGCCGCTGGGCCTCCGTCACCGATCTTCCCTATGTGTCCAATCAGGAAGCTTTCAGCCTGATTTTGGATCAGCAGGGAGCTGCCTGGGCCCGCATCAATCAGGATGTCTATCAGTTGCCCGATCCCTATGACACCCCCATCAAGCAATACAGCAATCAGAAAGGCCTGATCGGAGATTTTTTCCTCAATGCTCATTATCAAGACCCATCCACCCATGAGCTGTACTTTGGCAAAAGTAATGGCTTCCTGAGTTTGCAACCGGAGCTGACCAGCAAGCCGACCCCCTTGCCGACGCTGCTTTTTACCAGCCTGAAAATTAGCAACCAATCCTTTGAACATGGTCAAAAGCTCCGAGGGAAAGTCATCCTGACTCAGCATATCCATGAAACGCAGGCGCTCCGCCTCAAACGAGCCAATAGCACTTTCACCCTGGGAATCACCACCCTGGACTTTCGGCCTCTGGTCCAAAGCGACTATCGGTTTCGCTTGGAAGGATATGAATCGGAATGGCACCATCTGCCTGCAGGGAAGCAGGCGATTTCCTACGCCAATTTGCCCGTCGGCACCTACCAGCTTCGGGTGGAACTCCAGAATGTGCGCGGACATCACACGCCTCCTAGCATCGACATGAAATTGATCATTGAGCCTGAAATCTACCAACAAGCCTGGTTCAGTTTGTTGCTGGTGGTCATCATTTTGGGCTCGGTGTATTTGCTCATCAAGGTACGAACCACCGTTTTGAGGCGACAAAATGCGGCCTTAGCAGAGAAAGTTACCCTTCGGACCCAGGAGTTGCAGAGTTCCTATGAAAACATTCGCATGTTGAGTGAATGGGGCCGCACCTTGACCAGTCATCGGGAACCAGAGAACATCATCAGCAGCCTGTACCATCAGCTTAATCAACTGATGGATGCTTCTTCTTTTTATTTGGGACAAGCCTTGCCAGAGACCAATGAGATGAAATATCTGGGGTATCCCAGCCCTTTGGCACCGACCCAGATCAATCGCCGGAAGTTGACGGATTTGGAGAGCCTGTCGATCTGGTCGTATCACCATCAACGCGAACTCTTTCTGAGCGATGTGCCCCGAGAAGCCTCCATGTACCTGGGCCCCGATCATCACCAACGGTATCAACACCCGGACAGCGCTCAATCGTTGATCAGCATTCCTCTCCAGATCGGGCAGAAGTGTTTGGGGGTATTGGTGGTCAAAAGTTATCAGAAAGGCGCTTTTTCCGAACAGAACTTCAACATCCTCAGCAACCTCGCTTCTTATCTGGCCGTGGCACTGGAAAATGCCAAGGCCTACCAGCAGGTTCAGGAGCAATCTCTTGCCCGCACCCGTTTCTACAACAATCTGTCTCACGAGCTCCGCACTCCCCTGACCTTGATTGTGAGTCCGTTGGAAGAATTGATGAAGCAAAAAGGTCCAGCAAGCCAGCAAGAAGACCTTCGGCTGGTCCATCGCCACGCACACCGCATGCAGGGCGTCCTGGATCAATTGCTGGAATTGGGGCAGTTGGAAGAGGGCGTATTGCAAGCCAACATCCAGCCAGTGGAGTTGAATGGCCTGTTGCGCCGGATGCACGAAGCTTTTGGCCTGATTGCCCGCCAAAAATCCCAACGCTGGGAACTCCACATCCCCGAAGAAGAGGTCTGGCTACCAACTGACGAAGGCATGCTGGAAAAAATTCTCTACAACCTGATTTCCAACGCTCTGAAATACAGTCCTGAACAAGCCCATATTGGCCTTAGCTACGAGAGAAATGACACTTCCTGTACCCTGCTGGTTCACGACAATGGTCCGGGCATCCCTCCGACAAAGCAGCAGCAAATCTTTGAGCGGTTTCAAGCCGTCGAGGAAACAGGAGAGCAAATCGAATCCGCCGAGGGTCGACCGCCCAGCATTGGCCTGGGTCTGGCATTTGTCCAAAAACTGGTGAGCTTATTAGACGGGCAGGTGGAAATCCAAAGTGACGTACATGCGGGGACCACGGTCCGGGTACATCTTCCTTGGTCCACAGCGACTCCCCCTAGCGAAACTTCCTGGCTGCCAGCAACTCCCTTACCCTCCCTGCCTCCCCAACGATCCGCTTCAGAAGAAACAGGGGTTCTTTCCCCCAAGGAGGAAAGCGCCAGAATCCTGATTGCAGAAGATCACCCAGACTTGCAGGCTTATTTGTATCGCAGCCTCAGCCCTCATTACGAGCTGTGTATCGTTGCGGATGGGGCAGAAGCCTTGAGCAAGATCGAGTCATTTGATCCGGATTTGATCCTCAGTGATATCATGATGCCGGGGATGAACGGCCTGGAGTTGGTAGAGCGGATCAAAACCTCCGATGCGTTCAATCATTTGCCGGTGGTACTGCTGACGGCTCGCGCTGAAGATGCTGACCGAATCACCGGGCTCACCTATGGAGCTGATGCCTATTTGACCAAACCCTTCAGCCTTTCTTTGCTGCGCCTCAAACTCAAGAATCTCCTGACCTATCGCCAGAATTTGCTTCGCCGCTATACCGAAGAAGCACCTACCCAACTCCGGCCCGTTCCGGCTCATCCACGAGATGCCGCCTTCCTGGAACGCATGTATGACATCCTGGAAAGCGAACTGGGAAATCCCTACCTGAACGTGGACTTCCTCGCCCAGGAATTGGGGATGAGTCGGACCTTATTGTTCAACAAACTCAAGTTGATCACGGGCGAATCAGGCAAGACCTTGCTCAACAACTACAAAATGAACAAGGCGATGGAGTGGCTTCGGTCTGGCAAACACAGCGTTGCAGAAGTCAGCATGCTCGTGGGATACGCCGAACCCAAATACTTCAGTCAAGCATTCAAACGCCACACGGGCCAGCCCCCAAGCAGCTATTTGCCGCCTTCTTGAGCGATTCTGAACAAAAAAAGGAAGATTTTGAACGTTTACATCCCCTGAAATGGCGGTCCCTCCTGCACCTTGGGAGCAGGTAATTGTTGGCATCCGTGAACTGGAAAGAACTAGGCATTTGGTGGGAAAAACATGCGGGCCTCCTGATGGAGATCATGTTGGTTGTGCTCATTCTTCTTTGTTTCCTCGGGTTGCGCTACGGTTGGCTGGCAAACTGAATTCCGCTTATTCCTCGATGCTTTTCTCTCTCCTTGCGACCAAGGAGAAGGCGAATAGATACGTCCTGTTTTTTCAATCTTAATCTTTTTCTCATGTATCACCTACCGACTTCTCTACCGCGTACCTTATTTCAACTCCTGCTGGGGTTGTTGCTCTGTGGCAATCTCGCCTGGGGGCAAAATCTCGTAACCTGGGACATGGCTGGCGCCAATGGCGCTTCGAGCAAATCCGCTTCTACTTCGGATAACAACCTTCAATCTCCCACGATGAGCATGGGCAGCGGGCTCACCGCTCACAATTATTCCAACGTCAATGGCTTGGAAGCCCGCTCGGTCAATTCTACCAGCCTGAATCAGGCCATTAACAATGACGAATATTTTAGCTTCACCCTTACCCCCAACAGTGGCAAGAAGTTTTCGGTTACCCGCATTCGAATGCGGCCCTACAGCCAGAATCGTAGCCGGAGTTTTGCGGTTTTTTCTTCGGTCAATGGCTTTTCTTCTGGACAATCCCTCGGCAGCAAGAGCTACCAGGGCAATAACGGGAGTGGTTCCTTCAAAAATGTGGACATCACCGGACATGACGACCTGACCACCCCGGTGGAGTTTCGGATTTATGTGTATGCCAATTCGAACCAGGAATGGGAATCCTGTGGCTTTGCAGGATCGGCGGACGATTTTCGGGTAGTCGGCACCAGTGGCAATGCCTCCAATACCTATTCATTGACCATCAACGCCAGCAATGGTTCGGTCTCCAAATCTCCCAACAAATCCACCTACAATCCAGGCGAAACGGTAAGCCTTACGGCGAATCCCAACAGTGGCTATCAATTCGACAACTGGAGCGGGGCCTTGAGCGGATCGCAGAATCCCAAGACCTTGACCATGAATGGGAACAAGACTGTCACGGCCAATTTCAGTTCCACTGGTGGTGGCAATGGCGGAAACGGTGGCGGAAATTGTGGCCAAACCCTCTCCGGTTCCCTCAAAGTCGAACATTGCGAGCCTGCGGAAGGAGACAGCTATCCGAGTGGCAGTTCGATCGTCATCAAGCCCAACTTTACCTCAGACATCACCAAAGTCACCTTCTGGGTAGATGGCTGGAACTGGATCGGAGTCAAAAGCACCCCTCCCTTTGAACTGACCTGGAACGGAGCCAGCGACGGCCCCCACAAGATTCGGATTCGAGGAGAAAATGCCAGTGGGACCAATACCCAACGCAAGGACATCAACATCACCGTTGGCGGCGGTGGCGGTGGCGGCACCAACAGCCTGAGTGTTTCTCCCGGCAACCTAAGTTTCAATAGCAACAGTGGCTCTGCTACCATCAATGTTTCCTCCAACATCTCCTGGACGGCCGCTGATGATAGAGGATGGATCAGCCTGAGCCCCATGGGTCCAATAACGGCACCGTAACCGTATCCGTGAACGCCCATACCGGCAATAACACCCGCAATGGCACGGTAACCATCAGCGGATCTGGCTTGAGTGAGACGGTTTCGATTTCGCAAACTGCTCCCAGTTCCCCACCTCCCCCTCCGCCTGCTGGTGGCGGAAATATGGGCATGGGCACGAACTTTTGGTTCCTGGCGAGTTGGGCCAATGCCATGCCTTTCAAATCCAACATTCCCGCCAATCCCTATTCTTCTGGCTACAATGTATGGGACCAGACCTTCCTCAACGAACTCAGCATCTATTCTTGTCTGCGCTTCATGGATTGGGGCGTAACCAATACCTATTCCAAATCCTCCTGGGGGGATCGTCGTCTCCCGAATAGCCCCACCAACTTTGACGGCACTTCCATCGGTACAGGTGGGAATGACGGCTTGCGGGAGGGATTGGCCTATGAATGGATGATTGATTTGTGTAACCGCACCGGAACGGATATGTGGGTCTGTCTGCCACGTGCTGCCGATGACAACTACGTGACCCAGTTGGCGACTTTGATCAAAAACAACCTGAACTCCGGCTTGGATGTGTATGTAGAATATTCGAATGAAGTGTGGAATGGGGGAACCTTTCCTCAAACTGTCGCCTACACTGCGGCCCAGGGTACGGCGATTGGTCTGACCACGCCAGAGGATTATTTCCGCTCTGTTCAGTATGCCGCCTACCGCTCTATCGAGGTTTGGGAACTCTTCGAGGCCGTGTGGGGCAACCAATCCAATCGGGTGATCAACGTCCTTGGGGGCCAATCCACCAACGACTGGATCATGGAGAACCGGATCTGGCCGGTGATTTTTGACAGCCCTACCTACAACCCCAATAACCGCAAGCCAGAAGCCCTGGCGATTGCCCCATATTTTGGTGGCAATGGCTTGAATGGCGGAGCCAACAATGTCTTTGACCTGCTGCGTCAGGACATCTACGGACCACGTCCGGGTGGGGGAGACGGCAGACTCACCGATGTCCAGCAATGGCATGCATTGGCCCAATCCAAGGGAGTGCCTTCTCTGATCACCTATGAAGGCGGGCAACACATCGACTCCAACCCCTCCGGTCCCAACCGCGATCCGGAAATGTATGATGTTTACCTAGAATATCTCAACGCCATAGACGATTACCTGGATTTGTTCTGCCACTATACCCATGCTGGACAGACAGGTAATGCCTTCTGGGGTGCCAAGGAATTTCACGGCCAAAGTGAATCCGTGGCTCATAAGTATCGCGCCTTGAAAAACTACGCCAACGGTACTGCCCGAGTAGCGGCCTCTCCATCCACAACCGCAATCGGTGCTCAGAATCCGCTGAACCTCTATCCTTCCCCAACTACGGGCAACCTTCATATTGAGGTAGAAGGCGCAGCATCCCTCCACGTTCGCGTGTGTACCTTAACCGGAAAACTGCTATTGCAGGAGCAGGGCGAAGGGGCGAAGCTGAAGCTCTCCTTGCAGCACCTCCCAGCAGGCATGTATTTGATCCAGGTCAATGAACATACCCAACGACTCATCAAACAGTAGTAGCGATACCATTTCTTTCAAGTAAGCATGCCCTCTCGGTCTTTGACCGAGGGGGTTTCTTTTGGCATTCCATTAGGATGAAAAGCGGAGATGAAGTATTTTTCCGTGTAATCTCGGGGAATCGCACTTCTCCACTTGCACATATTGGTGGCTCATATTCCCTCTCTGGTTACAAATTCCACACACATCTCAGTTACCGAGCCTGACCTTCAGGCCTTTTTTTCCTTTGTGCTCAATCCCTTACGCGCTATGAAACATGTTTTCTCCCAGTGCTTGAAAGGAATCGCAGGCATGATACTGATGCTTTCCTGTTTTTCCCTTTCTGCCCAACCCCACCTGAATCTCCATCGTGGGACCATTCAGTTGGAAGCCAATGTAGATCAGTTCCTACAACAGCCTGATTTACAGAAAGATTTCCAACAAACTGGACTCGCCTATCGGCTGATTCAATTCCAACAGATTCCTACCTCTGCTCAACAGCGAGAGCTTGCCAATGCAGGAATCAAACTCGCAGACTACCTACCAGAACATACCTATCTGGCCGTCGTTTCTCCCGGTGCGAATCTACAGCGCTTGCAGTCAGCAGGTGTGAGAGCGGTGTATGAACTCGTCCAACAAGACCGGGTAACGACTTCCGTATGGAATCAAGATTTCCCGCCTTATGCCTTAGAAGGAAATGAAGTCTGGCTGCAATTGGCCTTGATGCCTGATTTGAAAGCTTCCTTTGTTCGGGCTCAATTGGAGGCGATGGAAAGTGAAGTGGAAACCATTTCCATCCCCAATCGCTATGCTCGGGTTCGTTTGCCCCTACATCGGATTCCTGACCTCTCCACCGCTTCCTTTTTGTTGCTGGCAGACGTCATTCAGCCAGAAGGAGAACCAGAAGATATCAGAGGCCTCAGTTTGCACCGTTCCAATGTCCTCAACGGTGCCTACAATGGTGCTCGCGACTATGATGGAACGGGTGTTTCCGTTGCCGTACGAGATGATGGGACCGTCGGGCCACACATTGATTTCCAGGGTCGCCTGGACAATGGGCTTTCTACGCCTACTGCTGGCACCCACGGAGATCGGGTCGCCGGAGTCGTTGGCGGCTTTGGCAACCGTGATCCTACGGTACAAGGCATGGCCCCTGGTTCTTTCATCTATGCGATGGATTATCAGGCCAACTTCCTGGATAGCACCATTGGCTTGCACAACAGCCTGGGCGTGATGGTCACCAATTCTTCCTACTCCAATGGGTGTAATGCAGGCTATACCGTCATCACCAACATCGTGGATGGCCAGGCCTATGATTTCCCCAGCTTGCTACACGTATTTTCTGGTGGCAACTCCAACGGATCAGATTGTGGATATGGTGCGGGCAACCAATGGGGCAACGTAACTGGTGGCCACAAAATGGGCAAAAACGTCCTTACCGTTGCGGCGCTGGACATCAGCGACGAAATCGCTGGATTCAGCAGTCGCGGTCCTGCACATGATGGCCGAATCAAACCCGATATCAGTGGCCTTGGGGTCAGCGTGCGTATGCCGAGTAATGATAACACCTATACCTCTTCTGGTGGAACCTCTTTCTCCGCTCCGGGACTGGCCGGGATTTCCGCCCAGTTGTATCACGCCTATCGGGAATTGAATGGAGGAGCCGATCCTACTTCTGCCTTGATCAAGGCTACCATGCTGAACACCGCTGATGACTTGGGAAATGTAGGACCAGACTTCATTTTCGGTTGGGGACGGGTGAATGCTCGTCAGGCCGTGGAAGTGCTGGAAGGAAGTCAATACCTGAGCAGTCAGGCGGATCAAGGAGATAGCCTTGGCTTTCAGCTCACGGTCCCCGCCAATACCAAAGAAGCGCGCATCATGCTCTATTGGGCAGAAGAACCCTCTACGGTTCTGACCAACAAAGCCTTGATCAACAACCTCAATCTACAAGTCCGGGATGGGAATGGTCAGGTTCAGTTGCCCTGGGTATTGGATCCGACGCCCAATCCAGCCAACCTGGATGCGCCTGCTACCAATGGGATAGATACGCTGAACAACATGGAGCAGGTCATTTTAACTGACCCGGCTGCTGGCCCCATTGACGTAAGTGTATTGGCTCCTTCCATCCCCAAAGGCCCCCAGGAATTTTATCTGGTGTATGCCTTCTTGCCGGATGAAGTCCACATGACCTATCCCATGGGCGGAGAATCTTTTGTTCCTGGCATAACCGAGCGAGTCCGCTGGGATGCCTTGGGCACTTCTCCCGCTGATGGCACCTTTACCCTCGAATACAGTACTGATGGGGGCGGAAGCTGGCAGGTGATCAACAACAACATTGCTGCCTCTGCCCGATTCTATGATTGGCCCATTCCGAATCTGGTCAACGGAGAAGTACGCATGCGCATCAGCCGGGGAGGTTTGAGCAGCAGCAGTGTCGTAGATTTTTCCATCGTTGGACAACCTCAAAACCTGACCCTGGAGCAAGTATGCCCCACCAGCCTCACCTTTAGCTGGGACGCAGTAGCAGGAGCGAGCGAATACGAAATTTTCCTACTGGGAGAAAAATATAT
>JBCCCJ010000137.1:0-8652 GCA_039033615.1 Bacteroidota bacterium | reverse complement strand
TGATTTTTCTTTCTCCAGACTACAACATTTTGAACTGATGAAAACGCCCTTTTCTACCAGTCGCCGTTCCTTCCTGGGGCAAGCCAGTTGTGCTGCCCTGGGATCGGCGACCCTCTTCTCCAGCTTTTTCAACCTCAAAGGCGCAGGCTTGCTGGCTTCTCCGGCCCATCGGATGATGCTGCCCCGAGATTCCAGCTACAAAGCCATGGTCTGCATTCTCCTGGCTGGCGGCAATGATTCCTTCAATATGTTGGTGCCGAGAGAGGCGAACGCTTTCCAGACCTACGAGCAAACCCGCTCGAATATGTCGCTCAAGCAGGCGGATTTGTTGCCGCTGAGCGGACCAGAGCAGTTGGGCTTGCATCCGAGCATGCCAGAGGTCCAGCAATTGTATGAACAGAACAAAGTGGCCTTTGTCCTCAACACTGGGACCTTGATCGAGCCGGTGACCAATCGCCAGACCTTTGAGAACCGTTCGCACCAATTGCCGCTGGGTCTATTTTCTCATGCCGATCAAATCATGCAGTGGCAAACTTCCTTGCCCCAGAGCCGCTCTGCGAATGGGTGGGGAGGGCGTTTGGCGGATTTGATGCAGGCCAGCAATCAGTCGCAGGACATTTCGATGAACATCTCCCTTTCCGGTAACAATGCTTTTCAGGCCGGGAATCAGGTGGTAGAATATACCATCACCCCAGGCGGTAGCACTGGAATCACGGGTTTTGGACAACAAGACCCCATCAACCAAATCCGAACCGCAGCGATCAATAGCCTGTTGGAGCAGCAATATCAGGATGTGTTCAAACAGACCTATGCCGATATCACGCGCCAGGCCCAAACCAACCATGAACTCTTCAGCTCAGCGGTGGAGCAGGTCCAGGTGAATACCCTATTCTCCCCAACCTATTTGTCCCAAAGTATGGCTATGATCGCCAAAACCATCGCTGCGCGGGAGGTATTGGGGATGAGTCGCCAGACCTTTTTCATCACCGTCGGTGGCTGGGATCATCACGACGAGTTGTTGGATACCCAGGCGGGGATGTTGAGCATGGTGAGCGCTGCCTTGGGCGAATTTCAGGCCGCCATGGGCGAATTAGGGGTGGAAGATCAGGTGACCACCTTCACCATCTCTGATTTTGCTCGCACCCTGACCTCCAACGGAAACGGAACCGATCACGGCTGGGGCGGGAATGCGCTGGTGATGGGTGGAGCCGTCAATGGAGGTCAAACCTACGGACAATATCCTGATTTGACCCTCAACCACCCCTTGGATGTAGGCGGCGGCGTATTGATTCCCACCTTGAGTACCGATGAATACTTCGCCGAATTGGCCTTATGGTTTGGGGTGGCTCCTTCTGAACTCAGTCTGGTCTTACCCAATCTTGGGACTTTCTATGCTGCGAGTAGTGGCGAAGCACCCATTGGTTTCATGAACTAACCCAACCTCATCAGATGAAAACGAATGTTCTTCATACGATCCTTCTGCTTGCGTTGATCTCCCTCAGCGTCGGAATCCTGCGCGCCCAATGTCGCACCGAAGAAAGCTGGGCCGAGGCATGGCAAAGCTGTGAAACCAGCCCAAACCCTCACTCCGCCTATTCTGAGGGACATTGGTTGTGGTATGACTTCGGGCATGTATATCCTGTGTCCAGCCTACACATTTGGAACCTGAATCAACCCGCTCACTTGCAGCAGGGCGTGAAACGATTGGCAATCGACTACTCGCTGGATGGGCAAACGTGGCAATCCTGGGGCGAAGTTGAAGTGCCCCAAGCCAGTGGAAAAGCCCGTGATTCGGGAAGTGAAGTCGCAGATGTGGGGATGATCCCGGCCCGCTATGTATTGCTGACGGTGCTAGAAAATTGGGGAGACCCACATTGTGTCGGCCTGCACGAAGTGATGTTCGACCTCGAACCCATTCCGATAGAGACAGAAGCCGCTTTTGTTCTTTATCCCAATCCCAGCCAGGAGCGGGTCAACATCGCTCTGAGAGAATCCGGGAGTGGCAGGTATCAGGTTGAGATGATCAATTTGACCGGGCAACAAGTTGCTAGTCAGACCGTTGAGCGATCAGGCAACCAGGACCCGCTTCGGATGGAGTTTCCCCAGATCCAGGCAGGCATGTATATCGTTCGGGTTTTTTCAGAAATGGGAGAGATATTGGGAGCAGAAAAGTTGATCATTCGTGAATAAACCAGCCGCTACTTCTCTTTCCGCAGAAATCGGAACTGTTTGCCAGGAAGCTACCTTCTCGGTCGTGTTTTCCCAGCAGGTGGAGACCCTCCGAAATTTTTGCTTGTATCGCTGCCAAGACTCGGCTGAAGCAGAAGACTATGTGCAAGAGGCCTTCCTCCGCTTATGGAAAAACTGCGCCAAGGTTCCCCCAACCAAAGCCAAAAGTTTTCTCTTCAAAGTCGCACAGAACCTATTTTATCATCGGGTAGAACACGAAAAAGTCGTGAAAAAATATTTGTGCAGAAGGCCAGCTCTCGTCCAACACAAAACCCCAGAAAGAGAAGTGGAGGAGAAAGAAATGATGACTCGATTTGAGCAGGCCATTCAAGCGCTTTCCGAAAAACAACGAGTGGTCTTTTTGCTCCACCGCATCGACGGCAAGACCTACAAAGAGATCGCGGAAGTTCTTTCGATCAGTGTCAAATCGGTGGAAAAACGGATGCACCGCGCATTATTGGCCCTATCAACCTGTATCCCAAGCTCATGAGTACGCCAGCAGATGAAACGGTATTGGCTCGCTGGTTGGAAGACCAACTCAGCGCGGAAGAAATGGCCCGATTGCAAGCTCGGGCGGATTATGAGCAGTTGCTGCAAGTAAAGCAACTGAGCGAGCAATTGGCAGTGGTGCCTTTTGATCAGGGGGCCTTGTACCAGCGCCTCAACGCGGCATTGCCCACCCCTGCCGAACCCGCAGTTGTCAGAAAAAGACTACCCGTGTGGGCTTGGGGCCTGGCTGCTGGCATCGCGTTATTGCTGGCCTGGTATCTTTGGCCTGCTGCAAGCATCGCTGAACTGGAACCAGTTCAATTGATCGCCGAAAGTGGGCAGGAAAGGCAGGAATCTCTGCCGGATGGCTCCTCCCTGTTTCTCAATGATGACTCGGAAGTCACCTATTGGATCGGATCAGCCCAAGGGGAACGGAGGCTAACATTGAGCGGGGAGGCCTTTCTGCAAGTCGCGAAAGGAGGTGCTTTTGTGGTAGAAACGGAGGTGGGACGAGTGAAAGTGCTGGGAACCGAGTTTTCCGTTTTTGCGCGGGATTCGGTGTTTCGGGTGCAGACCTATGAAGGGCAGGTGTTGGTGGAGCAAGGAACTGAAAGAGATACCTTGCTTGCTGGAGAAGGCCTGAGCTTTCGGTGGGAAGCGGGCTGGAACAAACAAGCCTTGCGGTTTGGCGAGACCCTACCTGCCTGGACCGAGGGCACCAGTACTTTTTTCGAAGTACCGCTGTGGGAAGTGATGCAGGAAATGGAACGCCAATATGACGTTCGTCTGGTGCCGATTGGCATTGATACCCAACAAGTCATCACGACCAGTTTCCGACATGACGACTTGGCCTTTAACCTCGATTTTGTTTTCGATCCCCTTCAGGTGAAGTGGGAAGAACGCTCAGATACTGAAATCGTCCTTCGTCCAAAATGATGGACTGCTCCTCATGGATAACGTCATTACTTTTTCCCCTTTGTGCGCCCTCTTCTGCCTTGTTAGGTTGGGCAGAGGGTTCTTGCTGGTTTGCTTGTTCTGCCCCGTCTTGGGATTTGGGCAGAACCAGGGCCTGATCAGCGGAACCTATGAGGAGGTCCTGCTATCGGAGGTGTTGAAAGATTGGACGGTTCGCTACGGGGTGCATTTTTCCTATCCACAGGAATTGGTAGCGGAGAAAACCGTAGTCCTCAGCTTGCATTCGGTCCCCCTTCCGGAGGCCCTTGATCAGCTATTAGAAGACCAAGGCCTTGATTGTACGATTCGTGCCAACAGCTTTGTCGTCCTGATGCCCAAGGTCAAAACGCCCTTTTTGTGTGGGTGGCTCCTCAGTCAGGAGGACGAACTGCCCTTGGTGTATGCGATGCTCAAAACCCGCAAGAGCAGAAAAGGAACTATGACCCAGGCTGATGGCTCCTTTTATCTCAAAGGCCCTTTTCAAGCTGGCGAAGAATTGTTGATTTCTCACGTTGGCTATAGAACCCGGGCGGTTTCGGTGGATTCCTTGCTGAAATTGCCCTGCACCGCCCTTCGGATGAGCGAGCAAACCCTGGAAATTCCGGGGATCACCATTTCTGAATATCTGACCGATGGCATCTCCAAGGATGCGTACAGCCTTCGCCTGCAACCCAATCGCCTTCGCTCGCTGCCGGGACAAGTGGAACCGGACCTTTTTTCCATGGCCCAAGTGATTCCTGGGATCAGCAGTCCTTCCGAAACCACGACTGGGCTACACATTCGCGGGGGGACGCCTGATCAAAATTTGGTGTTGATGAATGGGGTGCCGATGTACCAAACCGGGCATTTTTTTGACATGGTATCGGCCATCAACCCCTATGCTGTGGAAGAAGCCCGAATCTATCGGGGCGGGTTTGGGGCGGGACAGTCTGGGAGAGTGTCTGGCTTGATCGACATCCAGCAAGGCACAACCATTCCAGATACCTTTTCCGGCGGGCTAGGACTCACCATGACTCATTTGAATGCAGATATAAAAGTGCCATTGGCAAATAAAAAGGCCGCGCTATTTGTTTCTGGGAGAACCTCCCTCACCAATTATCTCCCCCAATTTTCTTTTCGACCCATCAAAAATCGCCTGCACCAATTGCCGGAAGAAACCGAGGCCGAATATGGAGATCGGGTCAGTTTATTCGATGCGTACAGCTTTTCAGATGCCAGTTTTCAGTGGATTTGGAAGCCCGATGCCCGAAACGAACTTCGATTGGGAGGGATATGGAGCAAGAACTTTTTGGAAATCGGATATGAAGAGCCGGATGAGAATTGGGAACAGGCCAATACCCTCGCCAATGAGTCTGCAGGCTTTTCTCTGAGTTGGAAGAGTTTGGTGGGGGCTCAATGGAAAACCAATACTGCGATCAGTTTCTCGCGTCTGGCATCTTCTTATGAATTTCGGGAAGAACATCCCTTTTGGAATGAATCGTCCACGGCGAATAATTCGGTAACGGATGTTCGGTTTTCTCATGAATGGTCAGCGACCTTTGGCAACGCGCACGCCCTGGAATTTGGGACGGAATCCCGCTGGCAACAAGTCGGCTTTTCCTTCACCAATACCACTCCAGATAACCAGTACTCGGAATTCAATGAGCCTTCTGCCCTGACCCAAGCGATTTGGACCCAACATACCTGGAACCTCAGCAAACAACTTCATGCGCAGACGGGAGCCAGAATCAGTTACTTTTCTGGCTTGGATGAATGGTATGTCGATCCACGTTTGCGACTCAATTATCGTCCCCTCAAAGCCTTGAAGTTGACCGCTTTTGCTGGTCGCTACCATCAATTTGTCTCTCAACTCATTGAGGATTGGAATTTTGATTTTTCGCTGGGCAGTCCGGCTCAGGTCTGGTTTCTGGCCAACGACCATCATGCTCCGGCCATCGGCAGCATCCAGTTTGGAGTGGGGGCCGAGCTGCAATTGGGCGGCTGGTTGTTGGAGGTAGAAGCCTACCAAAAGAATCTGACAGAACTCACTTCCCTGGCTACCAGTTTTTCCAATGCCCTGCGTTTGGAATATGAACAAGGCGATGGCTACATCGGGGGAATTGACTTTTTGATCAAAAAACGTTGGGACAAACATCGGGCCTGGTTGAGTTATACCCTGAGTTCGATTGTGTATGAGTTCGCCGATGCTTCGGGAGAGCCATTTTTCGCCCCTCACGACCAAACCCATCAAGTACAACTGATGTATGTCTATCAATGGAAAAGGTGGGCCTTCTCGACCAGTTGGAGTCATCGCACAGGCTTACCTGCCACCTTGATTGAAGGGGTAGCCCTGAACTTCGAGGAGGGAGAAGAGCCGTTTTACCGAGCCATCCCCATTTTTGGCCCCATCAATGAGTTTCGGCTGCCCGGCTATCGACGGATAGATTTTTCCGCGCAATACCGCTTTCCATTAACAGAACGCTTCCAGGGACAAGTGGGCCTTTCGCTGCTCAACGCCACAGACCGCTCCAATCCTTATTCCATTGAGTATCTGGATAATTATTACGATCCCAGTGTGCCTCGGGCGGATATGGAGGTGAGATCCATTTACCGGGAAACGCTCCGAAGGATGGTGCAGGTTCAATTTCGCCTTTCTTGGTGATGCCTGCTCCCTTCCCCACTTTTCCCTATCTTTATCGGCCAGATTCAAACCAACAACTGTAGGGTATGTCAGGAATGGTAGCCATCATCGGTCGCCCCAACGTGGGAAAATCTACCTTATTCAATCGAATGGTAGAAGATCGTCAGGCCATAGTAGACGATGAAAGTGGAGTAACCCGGGACCGCAACTACGGACGTTCTGAATGGAACGGTCGGGAATTTTCGGTCATTGATACGGGAGGGTACGTGCCAGATTCCGAGGATGTCTTTGAAGCGGCCATTCGGGAACAGGTTCACATTGCCATGGAAGAAGCCGACGTGCTGATCTTCGTGGTGGACATCCGGGTGGGCATCACGCCGATGGACCGTACTTTCGCCAATTTGGTGCGCCGTTCGCCAAAGAAAGTCATCATCGCCGCAAACAAATTGGATACCAGCAAGCAAGCCCACGATGTGTACGAGTTCTATGAATTTGGCCTGGATCAGGTGTTGGGGATTTCTGCTGCAACAGGAGGAGGAACCGGAGAACTGCTGGATGCCATTTTGGAATTGCTGCCAGACGAAATAGAGGAAGAAGACTTGGACGGGATTCCCCGTTTTGCGGTTGTGGGGCGCCCCAACGTGGGGAAATCCAGCATCGTCAATGCCTTGCTAGGACGGAATGCCAACATCGTAACTGACATTGCCGGAACCACGCGGGACAGCGTAGATACTCGATTTACGGCTTTTGGGCGGGACATTGTGTTGATCGACACGGCTGGCCTCCGCAAAAAAGCCCAGATCAAGGAGAACCTGGAGTTTTATTCCACGCTTCGCACCATGCGCTCAGTGGAGCAATGTGACGTCGCCATCCTCGTTCTGGATGCGACCCAGGGCTTGGAGGCCCAGGATATGGCCATTTTCTCCCAAATTCTCAAACATCGGAAAGGGGTGCTCCTGCTGGTGAATAAATGGGATTTGTTGGAGAAAGAAACCAATACCGCCCGGGACATGGAAGCTGCTTTTCGGGAACGCCTTGCGCCATTTACCGATCTTCCCATACACTTTGTTTCCGCGCATACCCGCCAGCGCCTGCTCAAAGCGCTGGAATCCGCTCAGGATGTGTATGCGAACCGAGAGAAAAAGATTTCTACCAATGAGCTGAACGATGTGATGCTTGCAGCGGTGGCAAGGCACCATCCTCCTTCTCATCGGGGGCGCATCATCCGCATCAAATATGTAACCCAAATTCCGGCCAAGGTGCCGACTTTTCTGTTTTTTACCAACCACCCTCAGCACGTCAAGGAGTCGTATCGACGCTACCTGGAAAATCAATTGCGACAGCATTTTGGCTTTACGGGAGTGCCAATCAACCTCTTTTTCCGGAAGAAATAGAAGGTTGACTTTTTATCGAGTCTTTCATCTTGATAGTTGAACGGAATTTGTATATTATGGAGCTTCCATTGTTACCGGTAGATGAAAGAACGGCTCCAATCTATTGTCCTCATCGATGATGATCCTGCAAATAATTACCTGATGGAAATTTTTTTGCGGGAGGAGATTCAGTTTCGAGGAAACTGTGTCTCACTCAATTCTATGAAGGAAGGTTTGGCGCATCTACAGCAATTGGCAGCCGATCATCAATCTTTTCCAAGCCTGATTTTACTGGACGTCAATATGCCGGGCAAAGGGGGCTTTGATTTGTTGGATGCCGTGAAGCGAGAAGGCCTGATCCAGCAGCAACATACCAAGGTCATCATGTTTTCAGCGATGGTGTACGATGCCTTGTTGGAGCAGGGGAAGCGGTATGCCGAAGTCCTGGGAGTCGTGGAGAAAGATTTCTCCAACCAACAGCTTCGCAAAGTGATCGAAACCTACTTTTCTATCAATTGAAGAAGGGATGCAACCTTTCTCCCGGGCTTGGCCTCTACCTCTCGAAGCCAATCCTGATGTATGCACTTCTCTCTCTTTTGCAGGACCTGGATGTTTCTTCTGGTTACTCCTTCCGTTTGCTGGGGGCAATCTGCTGAATTATCTGAGCTCCTGAATATCGCCCTTTCGTATCCCTGTTTTGCTGATTTTGTGCCTCCTGTTTCTGAGCAGGAAGGGGGAATTCAAGGAATATGGGCCAACAATCGCCTTCCGTCCGGTGTGGAAGTGCGTTGGAATGACACCTCTTTGGTTACGCTGGGAGGCTTTGAGAAAGGGAAACGGTTCCGAATTCGGATGAAGCGCCTTCGTCTGCGAGCAACCTCTGCGAAAGTGAGTTTCTTATACGATCAGACCCACTTTCCCACTCTAGGAAGAGTCAAGATATATTTTTTGGAAAGTTGGTCCGAGGAGTTGCAGGATTTGTCGGTG
>JBCCCJ010000136.1:0-8660 GCA_039033615.1 Bacteroidota bacterium | reverse complement strand
CTCGTGCCTTGGATATTCCCCTGTCGACTGCTGCTGCGTAGTTGTCGTATGCGGTGTCGGCGTCCTCCTCTTTGGGTAGAGTTTGCCCCCGATACCCCTGGCATTTTGAACCCTCCTAAGGGTTTGAAACCCTTAGGAGGGTTCAGTAAGGACTCCGCATCCACACTTCCAGCGGAGGACTTCCTTTCACCTCTCCGATCTTTTGATATCCCAGCGCTTCAGCGATGGAAATTTGGAAAGGATAAGCCTCTCGTTGGTCTTGGTCCGTCAGAATGGGAGGATGCGTTTGGAGGAGTTGGCGAAAATAAGTCGGGTCAAAACTGCTGGGAAAGGCAAAGCCACTAAGGGTGGGGTCGACAGGGCGGAGGTCTGCCAAATAGTTGAGGCTTTGGGCATGGGTGGGCAGGAGTAGAGTGGGCGTCCCTGGAGGAATATACCGATGAATCCGCGCGGCGACGCGCTTTTGCTCCAAGCGTTCTCCTTGCGATTTCCACAGAAACTTCATTTGAAGGCCAGCTCTGAGAGTATTGACGGCCAGCATGGTCCCCAAGGCAACATAGGCCAGGGTCCGCAGCTGCTGACCAAGCAAGTATTCCCAGACATAAGCCACCAGCAAAAGACCCATGGGCAGAGGAAGCAACCAGTAATGCTGAAACGTTTTGACATAGAAAGGGAAGGAAAGCCCAATGAAGCTCATCACCAGCAACCACAGCCAAGGGTCATGCTTGCGGCTGGACCAGAGTTTGGGGAGAAATACCAGTACGGGAAGGCTAATCAGCAGATTTCTTACCCAGACCAGCAATCCATCCAACATCGCAAAGTCTCCGTACTCGCGACCAATTCCGCCCATCCATTCCAGCACCAACCAATCCCATCGGACCCCATATTGCCACCCCAAGCACAAGGCCACGGCAAGCAAGCCTCCGCCAAATACCCCCATGCTCAAAAGGGCTCCTTGTAGGCTCTTTTTCCAACCCAGTTGAGGGATTTGGCTGAATAACCATGCTGCGATCCCCAGTCCCATCAAGCCGCCATATTGCTTGCATAAGCAAGCCAGCATCACCCAGCAACTGCTCCACATCACCCGCCCCCAGAGAGCACCTTCTTTGGTTAGGCTCAGCAAGGTTAGGAGACAAAAGGTGCTACAAAGTGGTTCTAGAAGGATATTTTCTCCTTCGTAGGTCAAGACGAGCATCACGTAAAACGCTGCCAAAGACAAGCGTGGCCAGGGAAAAGAAATGATTCTCCCGCTGAGGACAAACAACAGACCTGCGTTGAGCAGATGGAGGAGGAGGATGCCCGTCAGATAATGTTCATAGTGCGTTTCTGGTCCACTGAGCCAACGGATCAGCCGAAAACCATACAGGGATAGTGGCGCGTACCCGATGAATAGATCTCGATACCAGACTTCGCCTCTTGCAGCGGCTGCCACCAGGGATAGATAGTAGCCCGCATCCGCGTTGACAATGGCGAATTTTCCACTGAAGATCCACAGGATGCCACCCAATCCCGACAGGAACAGGGCAATCCAGGGCCAGAGCGACCGATGAGCAAAAGGGAGTGAATCTCTGCGGCTAGATTCAGGCTCAGACATACCAACGATTGAGTGATTTTCCAGATCTCACTACTCAAAGGGGAAGATACAATCTTCCTTGCAGGAAAAAAATCCAGAATGCTACCGCTGAAATAAGGCATTCAAGGGCTGCTGAGCCTCCAAAAAATCCGTCAGGCGCACGGCCTCGCTAGCAGAGGTTGCTCGGGCCAAATACAAGCTGCGATGCCCCTGACGCAGATCTGGGCCATAGGTAAGGCGAGGGCCAATCCCTTGAAACGAATGTAGAGACTCCAAGGAAGCAAGCAATGATTCTCTGGTCAATGCTGGGCCAGCTCTCTGCAAGGCTTCCACCAAGGGCTCGGCGTACATGAAGCCGCCAGAGGAAAAATTGCCCCAGCGCACATCGGGATGAAAGCGGGTGAGGGCTGCTCGATACCTTTGCATATCGGGATGATCAGAGTCGGGCAGTTCGCCGTAGAAGCCAAAAATGGCTCCGGTCCAGGCCCCATCAGTGAGGTCGCTCATGATTGCAAGATCAGATAAAGCGGTGCAGCCGACCCACTGAGGAGAATAGCCAGACACCTTGCTCCGATTGAGGAGAATAGCAGCGTGGCGAGGCCCTACCCACAAGAGCACCACTTCGGCTCCGGATTGCTGCAAGAGAGCTAGATGGGAAGTAAGATCGCCTTCGCTTGGGTCGATGGGTACTGCTGCCGCCAAGGTCAATCCCCGATCCGCCAGAACCCGCTCTGTTGATATCCGAGCACTGTTCCCAAAATCATCTTGCTGATATAGCAGGGCAATCTGGGTCTTTTTCAGGCTGTCCAACACAAAATTGACCTGAATTTCGGCTTCGTCCTGATAAAGGGGAAAGAAGGAAAAGAGGTTGGGTTCAGGAGGAAAGGCCATCGCAGTCGCGCCTGAACAGGGAGACACCCAAGGGATCCCTTGCTCTGCGATGAAGGGTTTGACGGCCATGCCCGTTGCCGTACCGATGCCGCCTACCAAGGCAAAGGCTTCTTCCCGAAGCACCAATTCCCGTACTGCTCCCACCGTTCGGCTGGGGTCGTAGGCGTCATCTTTGTACACAAAGCGAATCTTGCGCCCGTGAATGCCTCCCTGCTCATTGATGAGTTGAAAATAGGCATCCATGCCATAGAGCACCACGCCCCAACTGGCTGCCGGACCACTGAGTGGCCCCCAGGAACCAATCACAATGGTGCTATCGGTTACTCCTGGGACCTCAGAGGAGGAAGTAGAAGGCGAAGATTGGCAGGCCATCAAGCCCGAAAGGGTGAGCACGATTCCCAGCAAGCAAAAGGATTGGATGCGATTCATGGTCCAAAGGTAGGGGTTTTTGCAAGTAGGATCATGCTGGGATGGCATCGGGGGGGGCGTCAGATGTCCCAAATCCTTTTGAGGAGAATGTTGAAAATGGCCGTCTAGATGCGCCTGCTAACAAATCTTCTCTCTTCGATGTGCTACCGAAATCCGCATCCCTACAGGCTGCGATTGCCCATGCACAATACAGCTTGTGCTGAGTCCACCGAACCAACTCTCCAAAAAACGAAGCGCATCGCGGCTGTCATCTACTAGGAGGTCCTTTTGTGGAGACTCACCCACTCGATCATTGCTCCAAGGTCCGCTGAAGGAAGCCACACAATTCCTCCATGTCATCGAAGGGCGCGATCACCTCTCCGTATTGAGAGAGTTTGAAAAGACCATTGGCCTCACATTCGACCTGCAGGCCATTCGGGAGATAGAAATGCCGCCCTTCTTCCCGATCAATGGGAATGGAAAAATGTCCCAGAGCAAAGCGGAGGAAAGCGACGGGATCGGGTGTTTCCATGCTACAGGCTGGCGATCTGAGTCAAGGCGGTTGCTTGCTCATAAATGACCCAACTTCCATAGCCGATGCATAGCAAAGCGGATCCCCAAATCAAAGCGGGTTGAACCATAGGATGACGCGCCCAGCGTTTGGAAAAAGGGAGAGAAAATAAACCCGCTGCTACCAGCATCCCTGCCACGGATCCCAGACCGAAAACCATCAGGTACAACATGCTGCTCCAGGCGGATGCCAAATTGCTCATCACCAGCAATACCATGGCTCCACTCCCAGCCAAGCCATGAATCAAGCCTACCCCGTAGGCCAAGCGATGGTGATGAGTATGCTCCTCCTCCCGGGCTTGCAAAAATTTCCACAAACGGAAGGCCCCAAGGCAGATCAGCATTACGCCCACTAGTCCCTCCAACATCCCAAAAGTTTGTTCGGGAATGACCAATTTTCCAAGGATCAGCAGGCCACCAATCAGCAAAATGGTAGAGGTATGTCCTAAGCCCCAAAAGATGCCATCTTTGATGGCAAGGCCGCTCTGGTCCCGACGGGTAACAATACTGCTGACCGCCACCAAATGGTCCGCTTCAAAAGCATGGGTAAAACCAATCACAGCGGCAAACAACAGAGGAAAACTTTCTTCCATGAGAAAAACGCTAAGGGAATGAATCAGAGATTTCGAAGAATGACTCGGTGATTGCCCGTATCGGCAATGCCGAGGATGTGTTGGTGCAGAGACATGGAAAAGGGCCAATACAGGCTGTTTTCTGTCCCGAACTGGGTGTTGACATTTTCGCTGCCGGTCTGAAAATCGGGTTTCCCGACGACGCTGTTCGCGGCCTGATTATGGTCCTGTGGTAAGTCGGGAAAATGGAGCAGGCGACTGTTGCCCGTATCCACCACCCAGATCCCGGCCTCATCAAAGAAGGAATCGTAGCACCAGTTGAGGGTATTGGCTTCAGGCTGGAAGCGGAATTGATTTTGGCCATTGTGTAAAAAATCGGCCTGCCCGATGATCACATCAGCGGGCTGCCGGAGCGCACTCCGCCAATTACGCCACAGCAGGATGCGGTAGTATTGCGTATCTGCAATGGCCATTTCGCCCCGAGGTCCAATTTTCACGGAATAGGGCCAAATGGCATTCATGGGTTCATAATCCCGGCTTTGCAGATTTTCCTGGCCGATGACCAAGTCGGCAGGAGTATCAGACTGAGTCGGAATGCGGTCAAAAAATAGGACCCGGCGATTGCCAGTGTCTCCAATCCACAACTGCTCTCCATTGGACCACACCCCATAAGGCCAGTTCAGACTTTTGGCGGTGGGGGGTTTCGCCAATCCGACCACATTGGGTTGCACAGACTCAAAATCAGGCTGACCGAGCACCACATCTGCGGGTTGACCGTGGCTGGTGGGAAATTCCAGCCAAATCAGCACCCGATGGTTCCAGGCATCCCCAACGATCAGTCTGCGGCCATCCGACCAGATCCCAGATGGATAATGCAAGGTGCTGGCACTGGCATTCCCGCCGGCATTTCTCCCGGTATCATGGGTGGACACCTGGCCTAGCACCACATCCGGGCTGGCGTGTTCCGTTGTTGGCAGTTCATTCCAAATGAAGAGGCGATTCTGCCCCGTATCGGCCACCAACAGCTTCTCTCCCGTCAAGCAGATGCCCCGAGGAGCGAGAAAGGGGGAATCTGGATCTCCGCGAAAAATATGGCCAATTTGGTCGAGGACTGGTAGCGTAGTCGTAGCGAAATTTGTCATGTTGTTAGCATATCCGGGGCAGTTGTTCCCCGATGATTTTGTTGACCACCCGTCGTCCACCAATGCTGCTGTTGAGCAAGACTTTGCCGGGATGGTCAGATACCATCTGCCCAATGATGGCCGCTTCTTCTCCGTGAGGCAATTGCCGCAGGGCAGCGAGGCAGGCTTCCGCTTGTTCTGCCGCAACCCAAGCCAGGAAAATGCCCTCATTGGCCACGTAGAGAGGATCCAGTCCCAGCATTTCGCAGGCTCCAGCTACTTGGGGAATGATGGGAAAAGCTGCCTGATTCAGGCTGACTCCCAGGCGAGTGTCTTCGGCAATCTCGTTCAAGCTGCTCGCCAATCCGCCTCGAGTCGGATCCCGAAACAGGTGAATGGCGTCGCCAAATTCATCCAGCAGGCTTTTCACCTGATGATTCAGCGGGCGGGTATCACTCAGCAGATCTGTTTCAAAAGCAATGCCTTGGCGCTGCGACATGATGGCAATGCCATGCGTCGCTATCGGGCCGCTGACGATCAGACAATCGCCTTTCTGTACCCGCGAAGGATCAATCTGAGCGTTGGGATGGATCTCCCCTACCCCACTGGTATTGATGAAAATCTGGTCTCCTTTGCCGCGCTCCACCACTTTGGTGTCTCCAGTGACGACAGATACTCCGGCTTGCTCACAGGCGTATTTGATCGACACCAATAGTTTCCAGAAGTCAGCCATGGCCAAGCCTTCTTCGATGATGAAACTGAGTGACAAATAGCGGGGAATGGCTCCACACATCGCCAGATCATTCACTGTGCCATGTACCGCCAATTCTCCAATGTCTCCCCCTGGAAAAAAGATGGGAGAAATCACAAAGCTATCGGTAGAAAAGGCCAAAGGTCCGCTCATGTGAAGTAAGGCTCCATCATGGCGACGATCGAGGTGCTCATTTTTCAGCAGGTCAAACACCCCGCTTTCCAAGAGCTGATGGGTCAGCACCCCGCCACTGCCGTGCCCAAGGGTGATGACGTCAAAATCCAGTTTGGGCATGGGACACGCCAACTGCATGCGAATTTTGGGAGAAGAAAGCATTTCTGTACTCATGGGAGGCGGCCTTATGCGTGAGCGGGTTCAATTTCGGTTTGGGAAAAATGGTAGTAGGCAGCACAAGCCCCTTCTGAAGAAACCATGGGGGCTCCCAGCGGATTCATTGGAGTGCAATTGGTCCCAAATTCCGAGCATTGGTGAGGCTTCTTGATGCCTTTCAGCACTTGTCCGGCGATGCAACTGGCGCACTCCTGCGCTTTTTCCAGAGATACGTCAAATTTCCGATCAGCGTCAAAGGCCGCATATTCTTTCCGGACCACGTACCCGCTAAACGGAATGGTACCGATGCCCCGCCATTCTCGATCCACCACGGCAAACACCTTGCGAATGGTCTCCCGCGCCTGGATGTTGCCTTCTGGTCGTACGACCCGGCTGTATTGGTTTTCCAGCTCGTTTCTGCCTTCCTCTAGTTGCCGAACCGTCATCAGAATTCCTTGTAGCAAATCCACTGGCTCAAAACCCGTCACGACGACTGGCACCTCATATAGCTCGGCAATCGGGCCATATTCGTGGATGCCCATGATGGTACAAACATGTCCTGCCGCCAGGAATCCCTGAATTTGACTTTCTTCGTCATTCAATACGGCTTCCATTGCGGGCGGCACCAGCACATGAGAAGCCAGGATGGAATAATTGGTGAGCCCCTGACGCTGGGCATGGATCACGGAAAGGGCATTGGCGGGCGCAGTTGTCTCAAAGCCCACGGCAAAAAAGACCACTTCCCGATCTGGATGCTGCTTTGCTAAATCTACTGCTTCCAAAGGGGAATAGAGGATTCGAATGTCTGCTCCTTCCGCCTTGGCTTGCAACAAACTCTTTTCAGAGCCTGGTACCCGAAGCATATCTCCATAAGAGCAGAGGATGACATTTTTCTCCAAAGCCAAATGGACCGCTTTGTCGATCAGATTCAGCGGGGTAACACAGACCGGACAACCGGGACCGTGAACCATGCGAATTTCCTTAGGAAGGAGATGGATCAGGCCGTTTTTGACCAAAGAATGGGTTTGCCCCCCACAGATTTCCATGATGGTCCAGGGCCGGGTAACTGCCTTGTGAATTTGAGCCAAATAGTCCTTGACTAGCTCAGGTTGGCGGTATTCTGATAAAAATTTCATTTGCGTAGTAGGTGAAGGAAAGAAAAAAACAGGAAAAGGAGCCCCAGGAACATCCGGCTACGGGTCTTCCGGCATCAATTCATCCAATTCTCCAATTTCGGAGAGGTAGGAAAAGGTCTTTTTGGCTTCTTCTTCATTTACCACACTGATGGCTACCCCAACGTGGACCAGGACATAATCTCCGGTCTGAGCGTGAGGGACCATTTCCAGGCTGGCTTCTTTTTGGATGCCTCCAAAAGATACCTTGGCCATACGGACGGTACCTTCGAAGCGGTTTTCTATGGTGGTGATTTTACCGGGAATTGCGAGACACATAGTTCAAGGAATAAGAAGTGATTGGTTGGGTTTCCACCTGCCACCGGACCATTTGCCCCAAGGCTAGATGTTCATCATTGGCAGGAAGGAGGGTATGAAACAGGAGCTCATAGGTAGGAGAAAGGTGCGCTCTGAGCCACGTGGTCAACAGGGCGTTTTGGAAGACTCCACCTGAAAAGGCCAGAGTTTGCACCTGATGTATTTGCGCTTGAAAGTGAATGTATTGACCCAAAAAGACATGAAAAGCCGCCGCTAGTTCAGGTACCGTTCGGCCCTGTATACGGCTTTTCACCAGATAGGCAAGGAAGGCCTCCAAGGGGAATCCCTCCTGAAACTGCAGCAAAGCCGCTGGGAGGGTAGGCCAGTTGTTGGTTCGCAGCCAGCGCCAGGCTTGCGCTTCTAGTCGCATGGCAGCTTCCCCTTCGTAGGACTGAGTTGTACCGATCCCCAACAAAGCCGAAACGGCGTCAAACAGTCGGCCCATGCTGCTGCCATGGATATGCGCATGGTTCAACAATCCTTGGTACACGACCCACTCGTTCGGCTCAAAATAGGATTCCAGGAAACTCATTAAGAACGGATGCCGCTTTGCCAAAGAGAGGGCGGCAAGGCGGGGTTCTTGCGCCATCTTATCTCCGCCCAGCACTGGCACGTATGGCAGATGCGCTACCCTTGTCAATCGAAATTGTTCGTACAGAAAACTTTCGCCGCCCCAGATTTGACCATCCCAACCGAGACCGGTTCCATCCCACACCACACACAGAATTCGTTCTTCCGTTTGGCATTTGTTGTGCTCTGCCAAGATGGCCATCGCATGAGCTTCATGATGTTGGATGGCCTTGACTTCGGCACCTGTCTCTGCTGCGATTTGTTTCCCGAGGATACTACTGACGTACTGCGGATGCAAATCAATTAAGACTTGTTCGGGCTTGAAAGTCAACAACTCCAACCAATAGCGCAAACTCAACTCATAATGCAGTTGAGTATCGTACT
>JBCCCJ010000135.1:0-8667 GCA_039033615.1 Bacteroidota bacterium | reverse complement strand
TTTCTGTGGCTGATCGCCTTTTTCATTTTGGGCATCGCTTGGGTGAACTACATCAATTTGGCGACCGCCAAAGCATCGGAGCGCGCACGAGAAGTGGGCATTCGAAAAATGATGGGTTCTCATACCGCTACCTTGATGCCTCAATTTCTGGGAGAAGCCTTGTTGACCAATCTCCTGGCAGCGGCGATTGCTGTCGTATTGGCTTGGATAGCGCTTCCCCTTTTCAATGGCCTCACTGGCCAAGCGCTAAGCTTGACCTTGCTTACCCAGGTTTGGTTTTGGTTGATCGCCTTGGGAGTGCTGTTATTGGGCTCTTTTTTGTCTGGCTTATATCCGGCCTTGATTTTGTCCTCTTTTCAACCCGTCAAGGTGCTCAAAGGCAGTTTCACCTCCTCCAGACGAGGGATTTTGCTCCGCAAATTATTGGTAGGACTGCAATTCGGCATTTCTCTCCTCCTGATCGCTGGGACGCTGACAGTCTATCGGCAATTGAGCTTCATGCGATCTCAGGATTTGGGGGTTGACATTGATCAAACCCTGGTGCTCAAAGCGCCCAACATGGCAGATAGCACCTATGCCGATCGCCTGACGGCCATGAAAACCGAGATGGCCCGGCATGCAGCAGTGCGAACGGTAGCCAACTCTACTTCGGTACCTGGGCGAAAAGCCAGTTGGAATGCAGGGGGAATCCGGAGGGTAGGGGAGCCAGAAAGTGCCAGCAAGCAATACCGGGTAATTGGGGTCGATGAAGACTTTGTGGAGGCCTATGGCTTGAGCATCGCCCACGGTCGAAGTTTCGATGAGTCGTATGGCACAGAAGAAAGTAAGGTGCTATTCAACGAATCGGCGATGAAACTGATGGAATTTGAGGATGCTGAATCTGCGCTAGGAGAAGAAATCTTCTTTTGGGGCGATACGTTCCAAATCGTTGGCATCCTGGAAGACTATCATCAACAAAGCCTGAAAGTGGCCCATGATCCGTTGATCTTTCGGTTCATCCCCGGCAGCCGAACCTATTTTTCTGTGAAAATAGAAGCGGGTACCGATGCCGCTGTTCTCCCTGCTGTTCTCACTCATTTGGAAGAAAGCTGGCGGGATTTTTTCCCCGAAAGCCCCATGGAGTACTTTTTCCTCGATGACTATTTCGCTGAGCAATACAACAATGATCAACAATTTGGGCAGGCCTTCGGCGTCTTTGCCATTCTGGCGATTCTGATTGCCTGCCTGGGATTGGTGGGATTAACTTCTTTTACTACCCTCCAACGAACCAAGGAGGTGGGCATCCGGAAAATCCTCGGTGCCTCTGAAGGAAACATCGTCCATTTGTTGACCAAAGACGTCTTATTGTTGATCGGGATAGCCGCAGTGATTGTGCTACCAGTGGCGGGTTATCTGATGAATATGTGGTTGGAGGAGTTTGCGTACCACATTTCCCTTGATTGGCTGCTCTTCCTGTTGCCAGTGCTATTTCTGACCTTGATTACCCTATTGAGTGTTGGTATTCAGACCATGCGAGCGGCCCGAACCAATCCGATTGACGCGATGAGATATGAGTAAATGGAGCCAGCCGTGGGAAATTCTTTGGTAGGAGGAGCATTTTTCACCAACTTGGATGGCTAATCCAATGTTAGGTGTATGAAAAATTGCTTGTTCGTTCTGCTGATTTCTTTGGGAGGTAGTATGGGATTCCTCTCCGCCCAAACCATTAACAAAACCCTGGATCTTGACGGTCAAACCAGGGAGTACACGGTTTTTTTACCCCAGACCTATGATCCGTTGACTGATTCCCTGCCCTTGATCATCAATATGCATGGATTGGGGTCGGATGCCTTTCAGCAGATGTTGTATTCCAACTTCAACACGATTGCTGACACCGGAAATTTCATCGTGGTCTATCCGCAAGGCTTGACTGCCAACATCGGTGGCAATATCCAAACCCATTGGAATGCCAATTTTGGTTCCGGGGTGGATGATGTGGGCTTCATCAATCGGTTGATCGATCAGATGTTTACCGACTATGGAATCGATCTCGCGAGGGTATATGCGACGGGAATGTCCAATGGGGGATACATGAGCTATCACCTCGCCTGTCAATTGTCAGACCGGATTGCGGCCATTGCCTCGGTCACGGGGGCAATGACCTTTCCCGACATCGCCAACTGTGCCATCGATCGTAACTTACCTGTCATGCAGATTCATGGGACGGTAGATGATGTGGTACCCATCACCGGAACTCCGATTGTCAATCCTGCGATCTCCGAGGTGGTGAACTTCTGGTTGCAGCACAACAATTGTACCGCCGATCCCGACACCTTGCCGATCGAAGACATCTTCACTTTTGACAATGCTTCGGCGACCTTATTTGCCTACGAAACTTGTGATTCTGGTAGTGCAGTCCATTACTACCTGGTGGACAATGGTGGTCATACCTGGCCAGGTGCTTTGCCGATTCCCGACCTGGGAAATACCTGTTTGGACTTCAGTGCGAGTGTAAAGATCTGGGAATTCTTCAACCGCTTTACGCACCCCAATCCTAGGCCCGGAACCATCATCAGCAGCAAAGATGCCGTTCAAGATTTGGCCTGGGGAAAAACCTACCCCAATCCGACTACTTCCACGTTGAAAATTGATCTGGAGATTGCGACCGAATCGGTACAATTGCTAGATGCCCGAGGACAAGCATTGCGCTCCATCCAATCCTTGTCTCCCGGATCAACTGTGAGCTGGGAACTGGCTGATTTGCCCGCGGGGATGTATTTGCTGCGGGTGAAAACGGAACAAGGGCAGGTTACCCAGAAGATCATGAAACAGTAAGGCTGATTCACCCAGATTTTCCTAGGGCTTGGTAAAATCCATCTCGATACGCTTTGCCGATGGCAAGGGAGGTTTCTCCTAGCCACACGTGGTTGTGCTCGACTTTGGCGATCTGCTTCAGGTTGACCAGGAAAGAACGGTGGATTTGAACGAATTCCTCCGGCAAAATGTCGGTTACTTCGCTCAACTTCATCCGAACGGTAACTCGCTGATTCAGCGTGAAGAAATCCACGTAGTTGGCAGCACCCTGCACGTACAGTAGCTTAGCGAAATCAATGCGAACGTATTGATGCCCACTCTTGACAAAGGTGTATTCAGGTCGCTGTTCTTGATGAAGTCTGGCGGCTCGGTTGGCTGCTTTCAAAAAGCGATTGAAGGGAATGGGTTTGAGCAAATAGTCCACCGCTTCCAACTCATAGCTCTCCGCAGCATATTCTGAAAACGCCGTGGTAAAAATGATCAAGGGAGGATCGGTCAGACCCCGCACCCAATCCAGGCCCGAAATGTCTGGCATATTGATGTCCAGGAGGACGAGATCCACGGGTTGCTGCCGGAGGTAATCCAGCGCTTCCAGTGCGTCAGTAAAAGTAGCTTGCAGAGAAAGAAAGGGAACTTTCTCTGCAAGCTTTTGAATCACAGCCAGCGCTTGTGGTTCGTCGTCGATGGCGATGGTATGCACGATTAATCGAGATCTATGCTAAGTTGAGTGCGGTAGCATTCGTCTGTTTCGACGATCTGCCAATCATATCTTCCTTTGTACATCAGATTAAGGCGCTGTTGGGTATTGACCAAGCCCAGTCCACCAGTCGTGGGCTGTCCTGCCCCGACGGCTGCCAGTTGTCCTTCGTGAGTAGAGTTTTCTACCGAGAGAATCATTCCTTGCTCTTGCACCAGGAGGTTGATGTGGATGTAGGAAGGTCGGCTCATGCTGATGCCATGCTTGAAGGCATTTTCTACCAGGGTGATCAACAGCAATGGAGCGATGCGAAGCTGACCCGGATCTCCTTCAATTTGGAAGTGGAGGTCGTGCTTACTAGGGTCTAAGCGAAGACGCTGCAATTCGATGTAGTCGGACAGATATTCCAGTTCCGTTTCCAGAGGAATGGTCGGCTGATCTCCTTCGTAGATGGCAAAGCGCATCAGACTGCTGAGTTGGGTAATGGCTTCGGCAGTCTTGGGGCTATCCTCCGCGAGGGCAAATCCATACACGGTATTCAACGAATTGAAGAAGAAGTGAGGGCTAATCTGAGATTTTAGCTGATGCAATTCCGCGTTGAGGGCTTCTTTTTGTTCCTTTAACTTCGGCATCAAATTTAGCAGTCCATGTCTGCCCAAGCCATAGAAAATCCCACCAGCCAGAAGGAAGAGGTGTAACCCAAACATCGCATCTGCATGTCCGACAGGGCCATTTTCTGAGAATTGATTCATGAAGTACCAGTCTCCATTCACCAGCCACAGACCATAGTGAGCGGCAGGAAAAGCCGTGATGAATGCACCAAATAAGGCCATGCCAAAACTGATTCCCAAGGTCAACAGGAGAAACATGCCCCACCGTCTTTTGAGCAAATATTCCGGGACCAGAAAGCGGAAATTCAAGTAGAAGTAACTGATGGGAAGGCCCATCCACACCCAGTCCACAAAACGAGAGGTCTGAATGATTCCATCGTGGGAGAAAATGAGAGCTTGCACCAGAATATTGGCCGCTAACATACCATAGAAAGAAGCTTCAATGACATTCAATCGGCTTTCACTGGCAATCGGAGAGCGGAACAAACGAAGGACGATGATGCCGACAAACGCAATGGCCGCCAGGGCCAAGCCCATCCCTAAGAAAACCTGGAGATTCTCCCACCAACTCCACCCCAGGATGGATTGTACTTCTCGGTAGGCTTCATAGCCTTGTTCGAAGCGATCCTTGTCCGTGTGTCGACCAACTTCGTTGAGCCGAGCCATGAAATCGTCCACGTATCCGTGGTGCCGACCAAAGAAGGTTTCAGCTTCGCGGGACCAGGCGATCAAGGTATCACCTCTTCGGGCCAAATCCCCAGAGAATACATACACCAGGCGCTGCATGTCCTTCCATGCCAGGCCATTTGGATAGCGATGCTGGAAAAAGTATTGAGAATGCTCATGGTGCCAACGGTGGGAATCTGTCTCCCGCACGTTGAAGCCGTCAGCCAGGGTATCCCAATTCAGAGAAAACTCCGTATAGTCGTCTGGTTCTACGAGGATGGGATAGAAGCGCTCCCGATATTCTATAAAAGCTAAGGTGGGAAACTGAACCGGAAACTCTAGTGAGAAGGTGGCCCTGCGCCAGTTAGGCTGCACTTCCACTTCAGCCAAAAAGGACTTTTTTCCATCCCAATCTGCTATCGGTAGGTGTAACTCAATCTTACTTTTCAATTGACCTGTGAGCCCTTCTCGAATTTCAATTTCTCCTTCCAAACGACTAGGCTCGTTGTGGCTCCACCGCTGAATTTCGGCCTCGGTGAAGAATTCTACCGCTTCGGGAAACAAAAACGTGTTGAAAATGGAGACATACATCAGCGGTTCTTCTCCGTCAAATTCCACTTCCAACCGTTTGCCGAGAAAATGAATCGCTTGTACATCTTTCAAGGCATCCTTGGGTAGATCAAAATAGTAGTAGGGCTGATCTTCAGAAACTTTTTGGGTGAAAAGGGGCTCCTGCGTGTTGAAGGAGACTTGTACTCCATCCATCTCCAATCTCAAATCAGGTTCGGAAGGAAAGGGGAGGTGCCCCCGATGGTCGTGCCAATGCCAGTTGGCTCCCAAATCGTGGATGTACACGATGAGGCGATCCATGCCTGAAGAATGATGGAGGCCACGAAAGCCTTGCATCTTGGGTTCTTGCCCCTCGAAGAAGGCATCTGGATCAGCGGCAACGGATTCAAACTCGTCCCAATTTTGGGCTTGGATCAACCAAGGCAAAGCCAGGAGGAAAATCGTAGTGAGGGAGGTGATTCGTTTCATATGGAAGCTTGATTTTGCTCCAAGGTGCTGCTTCAGTATAGGAATGTACAGAAAATGTGACGAATCTTCCTTTTCGAGGGATGAATCGATATCGCTTCGCAAATTCGTGGCTGCTGATAGGAGGCTTCTGATTCGCCACGGATGACCTGAAGTTCCCGAATGGCCTGTTGTACCAGTCTCGTTGTTCATGTCCATTCGCAAATTCGTGGCTATGGATAGGAGGCTTCTGATTCGCCACGAATGACCCGAAGTTCACGAATGGTCTGTTGTACCAGTCTCGTTGTTCGGGTTCATTCGCAAATTTGTGGCTGCTGTTAAATGCCTCCTACTTCGGCGCGCGCCATAGCAAGAGCATCGCAATCCCTAGGTAAATCGCATTGGGCGCCCAGACGGCGATCCAGGGTTCCAGTCGATCTCCCGCGATGGCCGTGCCGATGAACAATACCGCGATGTACGAAAAGGCAGTGATGAGTCCGAGGCCGATTCGTAGGGCTACTCCCCCGCGACTTTTTCGGCTGGACATGGCATAGCCAATCAGAGTTAAAATGATGAGTGCCACCGGATCAGAATACCGCCGATGCCGTTCTACATACAATTCTTTCAGGATGTCCGAACCCCGCATTTCTTCCAGGGTGATATAGTCAGCTAGAGCCGGGAGAGACATGGTTTCCGCCCATTGCTCCTTGATGAAGATGTCGTCTGGTGTCAGGAGGAAGGTGGTATCTACGAATTTGTGTTTCTCTATGGTCTCATTGATTTTGTCTGGAAGGTGGCGAATGTCTACATTTTCCAGCCGCCATTTTTCTGTCGAGTCTACCCATATAATCTTTCGAGCTGCGATTTTGGTGATCACTTCTTTTTCATCGAAACGTTCCAAAGCGAACGTATGCCCTTCTTTTCTACGCTCATTATAATAGCTGATGTACACATAGGTATCCGGCGCGACCTTTTTATGAATGTGCTTGGTAGACGAAATCCGCCGCTTTTTGAAATATTTATACTCGAATTCGATTCGGGTATTGGTCGCTGAAGGAAGTTGGTAGGCTTTGAAATAAAAGGAAACCCCCGCTAAGAGGATGGCGGTCAGAATGTAAGGAGCCAGCAACCGATAGAAACTTACCCCTACACTCAACAAAGGAATCAATTCGGTACGGCCAGCCATTCGACTGGTGAAAAAAATCACCGCCAGAAATACACAGACTGGCATGAGGAGCAGCCCATAGTAAGGAATGAAATTGAGGTAATAATCAAAGATGATCTCCCCAATCGGAGGATCTTTATCAATGAAGTCGTCGATCTTTTCCACCAGATCCACCAACAAGCAAATCACCACAAACATGCCTAAAATAAAGGCGAAGGTGGTCAGGAATTGTCGAAGAATATATCGGTCCAAAATTTTCATACCATCTCACTTGCAACCCAATGTGAAGCTTTTTCGTCTGTGGGTTGTACCACACGCAAAATTACGCAAATTTTCGCCCTGTGGAATGTAACGGAGATTTCTTACCTTTGTGCCTCATGAACAAACACTGGATCATCGGTCTCATTGCTTTTGCCTTTTTGATTGGCATGGCCTCCTGTTCAAAGGAATACAAGAAGTATTCTACTTGGTCGAGAAAAGGTTCCATTTCTGAGAAGGATTCGGCAGCTTTCTTTTTTTACCAGCGGGGAGATTACGAAAAAGCAGCTTTCTTATTCGAAGATTTGCGCCCTGCGTACCGGGGGACAGATCGGGCAAAAACCATCATGTATCACTATGCCTATGCCAAGTATCACTTTGGCCTATATGTAGTTGGTGCGTATTACTTTGAGCAGTTTGTCAAGCAGTTTCCCAACGATGACCTGACGCCGGAGTGCACCTTTATGATTGGGTATTGCTACTATCTGGAAGCCGCTCCTTATCAATTGGACCAAACCTTCACTGATAAAGCCATTGCCCAATTGCAGTTGTTCATCGACACCTATCCGTATCACGAAAAGGTAGAAGATTGCAACCGACTGCTGATCGAATTGCGAGAAAGGAAAGCCCAAAAGGAATTTGAGTCCGCTCGACTCTACTATCACGTGGAGAACTACCGGGCTGCAGTTACGGCTTTTGACGTCATGATTCAGGAATTTCCTGATTCTCGATACCGGGAGGAAGCGCAGTTTTTGTGGTTCAAATCTGCCGTTCGCCTAGCGGATGTCAGTTCCTCGCGCAGAAAGAAAAATCGTTATCTCGATGCGCTGGATCAGTACCAGTCTTTTGTAGATAAATACCCCAACAGTCCGTTTTTGAAAGAAGCGGAAGATTTATTTGTTAAAGCCAAGCGGAACCTTGGAAAAATCATGGCGGAAGAAAACGCCAAATAACATTGCCATCAGTTCAATCGTTGATTCAATATGAAGGAGAAAAATTTCTTACCCCTGGATACCCGCGCATTGGGAGAAGCTTCTGGCAACGTGTACAGAACCTTGGTCATTGTAGGCAAAAGAGCCAATCAACTGACCTTGGATACCAAAGACGAATTGGCTCAGAAGTTGGCCGAATTTGCGCCTGCTTATGATAACCTGGAAGAGGTGATGGAAAACAAAGAGCAGATTGAAATCAGCCGTTTTTACGAGCGGAAGCCCAAGTCTTCTCAGGTAGCCCTCGAAGAATTCCAGGAAGGAAAAGTCTATTACAGAGATCCGAATGAAGGGGTGATGTAATCCCTGGTTTCTCTGTGTATTGAAAAGTAAAACCACTTGTATAAGCGAGTCGCAAGGCTCGCTTTTTTTGTGATGGGAGGATCAACTAAGATCATTTTAGCTGTATCCGGCAGCATTTCGGCCTACAAAGCAGTGTATTTGCTGCGCCTGCTCAAAAAATCGGGCGCAGAG
>JBCCCJ010000134.1:0-8673 GCA_039033615.1 Bacteroidota bacterium | reverse complement strand
CGAACTGATTTTCCGGGGCTTTTTTGTGATCGGCATGGCTAAGGTATTGGGCAAAGGGGCCGTCCTCCCGATGGTCTCGATCTACGCCGCGCGTCACTTCGCCAAGCCGATGCTGGAAACGGTGGGTTCGGTATTTGGGGGATACATCTTGGGCGTGATCGCTTTTCGTTCTCAAAATATTTGGGGAGGGGTGCTGATTCACATCGGCATTGCGGCTCTGATGGATGTCTTTGCCCTGCTCCAACGAGGATATTTGCTATGAAAACACCTGCCATTTCCTTTCTGCTGCTGATCAGCTGTTGGCTGATGCTTTCAACGGCATCATTTGCCCAACGCCCTGACTTTCATATTCAGCGAAGTTTCCGACCAGCAGCTCCCTTCTTTGTCAATGATACTACCCCCAATCTCAAGCGAGTGAAACTGGTAGGCGGCATCGCAGGAGGTGGTTATGTGCTGGCAACCGCTTATCTGGGAACCGTTTGGTACGCCAATCAGCCGCTTTCGGACTTCCATTTTTTTGATGACAGCCGGGAATGGCAGCAGATGGACAAAGCTGGGCACGCACTCGGGGGCTATACTGCCAGTCGTTGGATGACGGATTTGTTCAAATGGTCCGGCATACCCAAGCGACGTGCCATTTGGCTGGGCAGCGCCTCGGGCTTCATGGTCATGAACACCATAGAAGTGTTTGATGGCTTTGGGGAAGGTTGGGGCTTTTCCTGGAGCGATGTGGGGGCCAATGCCGTGGGAGCATCTCTATCTGCCCTCAATTACGGTTTGTGGCACGAAGAGCGCCTTCAGCTCAAATTTTCCTACCTCCCTTCTCCCTACGTCGGTACGGACAATCCTGACTTTCGTCGCCTATTTGGCACCAATCCCGCCGAGTGGCTAGTCAAAGATTACAACGGCCAGGTCATTTGGATGAGCGCGCGGGTGCATTCCTTTCTGCCCGAAGGGAACTTCAAGGATCGCTATCCCCGCTGGCTCAATGTGGCAGTCGGCTACGGTGCCCAAGGGTTGGAAGGAGGCTACCATGATCCCCTCAGTGGTTGGCAGGCGCGGGAATATCGCCAGTGGTACTTCAGCCTGGACATCGACCCGTCTCACATTCGCACCCGCTACGGCTGGCTGAATGCGGCGCTACGCGTGGTCAACCTCATCCGGATTCCGCTGCCAAGCCTGGAAATGGACCGAAATGGGGTGCGAGTATTGCCCTTGCGGTAGTGGCTTTCCGCCAAGATTCCGAATACCCAGTGTATTTCGTGGGGCTGCCTCAACATGGAGACATCCTTGGTTGTGAGGCGACTAGGGTTTGGAAGTAAGAGATTGATCCTGCTTGCGATGTCTGGCCAATGCCATGTGTACAAGAGAGCAAACCGACTGTCCACCTGATGGTCAGCCCATTAGCCTGACGAAAAAATCTACCTCCTTGTCAGGCAATCAGTTGAGAAATGGCTATTTTTGGGTTCAAGCGTTATGTATGCCTGAATTTGTAGAGAAATACATCAATCCATTTACCGATTACGGTTTCAAGCGACTGTTTGGCGAAGAGCCAAACAAAGGGCTGCTCTTGGATTTCCTCAATGAACTGCTCAAGCATGAGCAGGGCACCATCACCAGTTTGACTTATCTGAAAGCAGATCGGCTGGGGAATAGCGAAGAAGAAAGAAAGGCGGTTTTTGATTTGTACTGCGAAAATGAAGCGGGGGATAAGTTCATCGTGGAATTGCAGAAGACCAAGCAGAAATTCTTCAAGGACCGGACGGTTTACTATTCGACTTTCCCGATTCGAGAACAAGCCCAACGCGGGTCTGATTGGAATTTCGAGCTGAAGGCAGTCTATACCATTGCCATTTTGGACTTTGTGTTTGATTCGGATCTAGCCGAACCTGAGAAATATCGGTACGACGTCAAATTGACTGACCTCGAAACCTGTCGGGTATTTTACGACAAGCTGACCTTCATCTACTTGGAGATGCCCAAGTTCAACAAGCCAGTTGAGACGTTGGAATCTCGCTTTGACAAGTGGATGTACGTGATCCGCAACCTGAACAAGCTAGACCGAGTTCCAGATGAACTGCGCGAGAGCATCTTCGAACAATTGTTTGAGGTAGCTGAGATCGCCAAATTCAGCCGAGAAGAAGCCAAAGCATACGAGGACAGTTTGAAATCTTATCGGGATTTGAAGAATTCTCTGGATACAGCTTATGAGGAAGGCATGGAGAAGGGCATTGAACAAGGCATCGAACAAGGCATCGAACAGGGCATCGAACAGGGCATCGAACAGGGCATCGAACAGGGTATCGAACAGGGTATCGAACAGGGCATTGAACAAGGCATTGAACAAGGCATCGAACAGGGTATCGAACAAGGTATCGAACAAGTGGCCATAAATGGTCTCAGAAAAGGAATGAAGGAAGAACTCATCCTCGAACTGACTGGCCTAACGCTAGAGCAGTTGGCCTATTTGAAAGAAAAGCTCCGAAAGGAAGAGTCATGAAAACGAACAAACCTCCCAGAGACAAGCGACGGGGTTATTCAGGCATCAAAAGCTTGAAAATTCCCGAGATCACCACATTCAGTCCAGAAGAAGTCGAAGCATACGAGGACAGGTTGAAAACCTATCGGGATTTGAAGAATTCTCTGGACACCGCTTTTGAAGAAGGCGTGAAGCAGGGTCTGAAGCTGAGCGTAGAGAAAAGCATCAAAAAAGTAGCCATGAATGGTCTCAGAAAAGGAATCAAGGAGGAACTCATCCTCGAACTGACTGGTCTGACACCAGAACAATTGGCACATTTGAAGGAAAAGATGAACCGGACAGAATAACTAGCTCATACTCCTTCTCACCCCCTCAATCCCGATGCAAGTTCTCCGCAGGATTGGCTACTGCGGCCCGATACGATTGAAAACTTACCGTCAGGAAGGCAATCAAGAGCGACACGACCGCTGCCCCCAAGTACACCATCGCGCTGATCTCTGCCCGGTAGAAGAAAGACTCCAGCCAAATACTCGTGGCCCACCAAGCCAGCAGGCCTGCCAGTGGAAAAGCCACCAACACCAGCAGCACAAATTCCTTCGAAAGTAAGCCCACGATGCCCGAAACAGAGGCCCCCAGCACTTTGCGGATGCTGATTTCTTTGCGGCGCTGTTGAGTCGTGAAGGCCGACAGAGCAAAGAGCCCTAGACAAGCGATCAAGATCGCCAACCCAGCAAAGAAGAGCACCATATTGCCGAGGCGATCTTCGTTTTGATAGATTTCCGCCAATTCCTCATCCAAAAAGGTGTAGGCAAAGGCTCGCTCTGGAATGACCGCCTGCCAGTCTTTTTCCATGGCCGCCAGGGTTTCGCGTGCGTTTTCCGGCTCAATGTGTACCACCAGATTCTGGTAGCCCTGCGGCTGAATCCGCAATAACATGGGGTGGATTTCCCGATAGATTGGCTCGAAGTGCATGTCCTGATAGACCCCGATCACACGGACCTTATCCACCTGATCCCCCGCCTGCGCGGCCCCATTGCCTTGCACATAGGTGATCTCCAAGCCGATCGGATCTTTGGGCAGATCCATCTGACGAATGGCGGCTTCATTGATCATCACCGCCTGGGTGGAGTCCGTCCCATAAGACTGATCAAAGGCCCGGCCTTTGAGGACGCGAAGCCCCATGGTCTCCACATAAGCAAAGTCCACCCCCATGGTTACGGGCATGTGGACCTTGTCGGAAGGCTGGCCATCGACCTGTACCTGGGTAAGTCCCCGAGGTTGGCCGGGAATGATCTGCATGGCGGCAGTTTGCACGACCTGAGGTTGCTGGTCAAAGCGCTGTTTCAACCTTTCTACCGCGAGTACTCGCTGATTGTCTTGGTTGCCAATCTGAACGGGAATCACCACCCGCATGTCGCGCTCAAAGCCCATGTCCATGGTGTTGATGTAGGTCAGCTGCTGGTAGAGAATCCCGGTACCAATGAGGAGGGCAGTTGAGATAGTAAACTGAAAAATGACCAGGCCTTTTCGCAGCCAACTCCCTTTGGCGCCCGAACGAAGTCTGCCTCGCAATACCTTGGAGGGTTCGAAGGCAGACAGAAAAAAGGCTGGATAGCTCCCTGCCAATAAGCCCACGGACGCAGTGATCAACGACAGCGTCAACCAGATGAAGCCATCCTGGAAGAGAGAAAAAGGAATATACACCCCTGAAATCTGCTCTAGCAGACCGCGCATCAGGTACATCAAGCCGAGCGCGAGCACCATTGCCAGCGTGGCTACCACCACCGATTCGCTCAGGAATTGCCGAATCAAATCTTTGCGAAAGGCCCCAACTACTTTCCGAAGGCCAACTTCTTTGCTTCGGTTTGCGGCCCGAGCGGTGGAGAGATTCACAAAGTTGATGCAGGAAATCACCAACGTCAGCAGCGCCACAAAAATGAAGACATAGACATATAACTCGTTCCCATTGGGTTCCAATTCTCCGATGAGGCTGGAGGTAAGGTGAATATCAGTCAGCGGTTGGAGGAATAAGCCCTTCATGAAGGACTTGGTGCCCTCATTTACTTTGCTGTCATACATCGCAGCCAAGGGTTCAGAAAGCGCTTCCGGTTCCCGGGTTTTGACGTAGGTATAGAACGCATTGAATCCCAGCCCCTGGAAAAAAGGATGATCCCTCCCACCGGGGAAGACTTGCACCATGGTTTCTTCTGAGGTGAGGAAGTCAGGATGGAAATGTGAGGCATAGGGAAAAGGCTCCATGATGCCCGCTACTTGCAATTCGATTTCATCTCCCCCAAAGTCAATGGTCAGGGTTCTATCCACCGCATCGGTAGTACCAAAATATTTGATGGCCTTTTCTGGAGTCAACAGCACCTGATTGGGTTGGCTGAGGGCCGTTTTGGCAGAGCCTGTTAGCAATCTCAGCCGAAAAACCTTCGGAAATTCGGCATCGGTGATAAAAAATTGCTCCTCTTCGAAACGCTCAATACCCCGAATCACGTGGATCCCGGGTGGATTGTTCAGGTGGGTAGCCGTCTCTACTTGGGGAATTTCTTCCCGGAACATTTCAGACCAGGGAAAACCGATCATGGGGTAATCGGTCTCTGCATCCTGCACCAACGCGTGCATCGCTACCCGATAGGTATGCTCTGCCTCTGGATGGAAATCATCAAAAGTAAGCTCATTTCGCACATGAACCAGGATCAGCAAGCAGCAACCCATCCCCAGGCCAAGCCCAAGGATATTGATGGCAGAGTAGAAACGATCCTTCCACAAATTTCGAAGTCCGGCGAGTACGTAATGTTTGAGCATAAGTAAAGGATAACATGCCGCAGAAATGCTTGATTTTCGGAAGTAAAGAAAAAAATGAAAAAAAATGCTAGCTGAGGGTTTACCTATTGAATTTCGGATACACCTATTCTCGACACTAACCCTACCACATACTCTTCATTTAACCAGAAATAATCAAAGTAACTCATGAACAAGCATCCTTTTTGGCAACAAATTGCTTTGTTTTTCACCCTTTCTGCACTTGTCTTGATTTCTGCCTGTCGCCCAGATCCCGGAGGGGAACCTGGCGATGTAGCTGATTTGGCCAAGTTAGCAGGAGATTGGATCCGAGTAGAAAGTAACAACCCTACCAGTGATTTCATCCAAATTGAGGTCATCGGCTCTACCGGAACTATCACCGATCCGGCTAGCAGTGGATTCAGCGCAGGCGACGCCAAGTGGGCCAGCATTACCCCCGCTACTTCCAACACCTATGACTATCAGGAACTGGGAAGCGATTATAACTACTATAATGCAACCATCACCTTGGTCAACGATGACGAACTACGACTGACCGTTGAATCTAGTGGTGCAGGCAACTCCCAGAAGTGGATCCGCGACGACGGCACCATTGCCCCGGACCCAACGGTCGAAGCTACCGTCCTGGATTGTAACTTCTTCACCGAAGATCGGATTTTGGAGAACACTGCCGCCGCCATTGATTACATCGTTCCTAACAATTGTGTGCTGGATATCACCGCCGCCTTGGAAATCAAGCCTGGCGTCGTCATTCAAGTCGAAGAAAATGGCGGATTCGGAGTGTATGACCAAGGAACCCTCAAAATGGTCGGAACCGAGGCTGAACCGATCATCATCAAAGGTGCTGCTGCTTCTCAGGGATATTGGAGAGGCATTCACATTGAGACCAATTCCATCAACAACCAGATGGAGTACGTACAGATCTCCGATGCTGGTTCTAACTACGTATATTGTTGTAACACCGTCGCTTCTGTCTTCCTGAAAGGGGGCAAGTTGGCCATCAGCAATACCACCATCAGCAACGGAGCAGAATATGGCCTCTATGCCAATGAAGCCGCTGATCTGGCGACCTTTGCCAACAACACCATCACCACCCACGCAGAAGCTCCGATGTACCTCCACCTAGAGCGGACGGCTCAACTAGATGGATTGACTTCTGACTACACCGGAAATGAGGATGATTTCATTCGGATCTTTAAGTCTACCGTAGATACCGAATTGGAGATTCCTGCCAATAACGTTCCCTACCTGTTTGATAGCGAAGTGATCAACCTCACTGAAGTAGTAGCGGTAGATCCCGGAGCAGAATTGGTCTTCAAAGAAAATGCTGGCTTAGGGGTATATGATGATGGTGCCCTTGCCCTGAACGGGAGTGCTGGAAACGAAGTCATCCTTCGCGGATTGGAAGCCAACAAAGGCTACTGGAGAGGGGTGCACATCGAAACCAACAGCAGCAATAACAAATTCGCTCACGCTCAAATCTCTGACGCTGGTTCTAACTACGTGTACTGCTGTAACACCGTCGCTACCGTCTTCTTGAAAGGAGGTCGCCTAGAAATGACCAACACCCGTCTGAGCAATGGCGCAGAATATGGCCTCTATGCCAATGCCGACGCGAATCTGGCTGTCTACAGCGCCAACTCGGTTACTACCCACGACAACTATCCACTCTACATGTATGGTGATCGTTTCGGGGAGTTGGATGGAAGCAACTCTAGCTATGTAGGGAACAGCAAAGACTTCCTCGGGGTCTTCAACTCTCAGGTACGGGATGCGATGACTTGGACCAAGAACGATGTGCCATACCTCATTGAAACCGTGATTGACATCATCGAACCTTTGACTATTGAGGCGGGAGCAGAATTGGTCTTCGAAGAAGATGGCGGTCTAGGGGTATACGACAGCGGCACCTTGAGTGCAGTAGGAACCGCTTCTGACAAAATCATCTTCCGCGGAAAAGAGAACATCAATGGATACTGGAGAGGCATTCATGTGGAAACCAACAGCTCCAACAATGAATTCATCCACACCGAAGTGAAGAATGGTGGGTCCAACTATGTGTACTGCTGTAACAACAAAGCCAACATCCTCCTGAAAGGTGGGCAAATGACCGTCAGTAATTCCGAGATCAGCGAGAGTGGTGGCTGTGGCATCTACGTCCAGAGCAATGGAACCCTGACTGAAAGCGACAATAGCTTCTCCGGAAATATGGATGGCACTGTCTGTCAATAACTCTTAACAATCCCTCACAGGCCTTGAAAGCAGGTGAGTGGTAGAACCAAGAATTTCCTTTGCAGGGAAACACAAGCAGAAAGGTCTCGGCGAAAGTCGGGACCTTTTGTAGGTTTGGTAGCATTCTCTTATTCGGCACTCTTTTATCCAAAATCCTATGCATACCTTTGAGAACAACATCGCGGTCATCACCGGAGGAGGCTCCGGCATTGGGCAAGCTACTGCCTTGGCAGCGGCTCAAGCGGGAGCTTCTGTACTCGTGAGCGACCTTCACCTTGATAAAGCCCAGGAAACTACGGATCTGATTACCGGAACAGGTGGAACCGCCCTGCCTCTTCAAGTAGATGTCACCCAGGCTGAGCAAACCAGACACCTTTGTGAAGTTGCCAGAAAAGAATTCGGAGGGATACATTTCCTTTGTAATTCAGCGGGCTTGCAGACCTATGGAACCGTAGAAACCACTAGCGAGGAAACCTGGGACCAAACCTTGTCCGTCAACCTCAAGGGGATGTTTCTGGTCGCCAAGTTTGCCGTGCCAGAAATTCGACGCATGGGAGGAGGTGCCATCGTGAACATCACCTCAGTCCAGGGTCTGCAATGTCAGCCCAATGTCTCTGCGTACGCCGCTTCTAAAGGCGGGGTGATTGCTTTGACCCGCTCGATGGCGCTTGATTACGCCAAGGAAAATATCCGAGTCAATTGCATTTGCCCTGGTTCCATCGACACCCCACTTCTCCGCTATGGCGCCGCCCAACACGGCCCGGTAGAGGAGATCCTGCAGGAATGGGGCAGCCACCATCCCATCGGGCGCATCGGCAAAGCTGAGGAAATTGCCCAAACGGTGTTGTTCTTGTGGAGTGATGCCGCAGGCTTTCTCTTGGGACAACCCATTGTGGTGGATGGGGGGTTGACCAGCCAGATTTTGTAGGACTATTGAACTTCGCATCTCATGAGATTAAGGAGCCGAGGATTTTTACTTACCCAAAGCTTAACCCAAGTAGCATCTATCCATGGTTCCTTCTGGATTGGATAAGGATCAGGCTGCTTAATAGCAAGTTCGAGAAAATGGAAACAAGAATCATATTTCTCTTCATCCGCATAGAGTAATGCTAACGTACCGTAAATCCATCCGTTTGTTTCGTCAAAATCTAGTG
>JBCCCJ010000133.1:0-8681 GCA_039033615.1 Bacteroidota bacterium | reverse complement strand
CGCGATCGCTGGGTGATACCCGTAACCCAGGTGTTAAACGCAGGCTGAGAAAGGCGCTAGCAGGTTCAGTAAAAACACCAGCAAACCTGGCTGACAATTTTTTCGGCCCAGATCACCCGCCAACAAACGCCATTTCACTGTGGGAAACCCATAGCGTTCCTGCCAGACTTTATTGCCCTGAGTGGGAAAACTCAACCCTAGCTCCGCAAAGCGCGCCGGGCGCAACTGGTCAGGGTAGCGGGGATTGATCTGGAGGATGGAACCTTGCTGAAAGGCGAGGGACCATTGGGGGGATTGTGGCTGAGCCTGGAGAAGGCAGAGGAAGCTGAACCAGCTCAACCCACATAGCAAAATCCGGCGAAGTTGTTGCATGCCACAAAGGTAGCGGGAATTAGGAATCGGGACCACTGCGTTGGGAGAGGCGGGACTGGCCGTTGGCAAGAGCCCTCCTAATGTCGAACCGGCGAATGAGGAATATCGAATAACAATCGGATTTGCAAGAGATGCCTCACTGGTTCGGCATGACAATCTTGCGATTGGCTTTTCCGCAGTACCCTTTCCGCGCCTCCCCGTTTTCCCTCGCAAAGGAAAACGACCCGCTTTTCGGCGAAAAGAAGATCGATTTGCCGAAGGCAAGGACGGAGTGTGTCTCCCTTTGGAGGGAGAGGAAAGCGCAGCAGAGGGAGGAATCTCACAACTTGCCGCTGGCAACCTTCGCTATCCCTCGGTTTTACCCCTAAAAAGAATTGATCCTCACTTCAATTTCGTTGAGCCCTGGCTGCAAACGAAGGCTCCCAAAGCGGGGATTGACTTTTTGGCCATTGTGGGTGAGTATGGCTTGAGGTGACAGATTGAGGACAAATTCGCCGATGGTATTCGCGGGAAGTTCCAGGGAATAGCGGCTGAGACGCCCGTTGATTCGCTGAAAGGAGGCGTTGACGGGGCCATGCTGCGTGGGGACTTGAATGGTGCTATAGGAAAGGTCCGCCAATTGAGGACTGATGCGAATGGTTCCAAATCCGGCTTCCTGCGGTTGGATGCCCCAGAGATAGCGAGGAATGATATTCGCAGGGGTGGCTCCCCAAGCGTGGTTCCAGTCGGCATTGGGCTTGTATTTCATGTCCCAGGCTTCTAGGGAAATGGTCGAGCCGATCTGGATCATGTTCCACCAACTTCGATCGCTGGTGGCGCGCATCAGGTCGAGGGCATATTGCGCTTCTCCCGCTTCGAACAGCCCTTCTAGCAAGTATTGCGAACCATAGACACTACAGCCCATGCCTCGGGTTTTGACGTAGGCCGCTACCTTGGCTTGATGTTCCTCTGGGACAATGCCAAAAGCCAAGGGCATCATATTGGCGTGAACAGAGCCGTGTTCGGTGCCGATGCCATCGCGATAATAGCCGCCTTCTGCCACATACATTTGCTCATGGATGGCTTGTTTGACCCTCGCTGCCCGCGCTTCAAAATCCAGGGCTTCTTCGGTTTTGTCGAGCAAAGCGGCAAATTCAGCCATGATCTTCAGGTTTTGGTAATACAAACTGTTGATCACGGTGTTGAAAGGGCGAAATACAAAGCCGTCCCGCTCCCCTTCTTCGGTGGCTAGTTTCCAGCCCGTATCTTTTTGGGCGGGGGGCCAATCGACGATGTCTTTCAGGCGTTCCGTGGTATCGGCAAAGCCCAATTGTTGCATGAGGATCCCATTGTGGTTGGGAGATTCGGTACTGATCAAGCCGGATTCGGTTTCAAGGCCGATGAGGGTTTTGTGTTTGAGCGGTTCGTAGTAGCGTTCGACCAATTCCAGGTTGCCGGTATAGCGATAGTCCTGGTAAAACATCAGCGCTACATGTTGTTGCCATTCGGTGGGCCAAGTGGGATGCTGCATGAAGTATTCGATGGTCTGCCGAGCGATGGCGTATTCCCGATCGGTGGTATAATGGCTCAACTGATTCAGGTAGGCGTCGGCTTCGTAGGGGATGCGTTCCCGGTCGCCATCTACGTACAGGCCGGCAAAGGTGGTCGCTTTGATGGAATAGCGGCAGAGGTCCCAGACCTGATTCAGCACTTCATCTGAGCAGGTGAAATAGCTCTGATCGTCTTCCCAGTAGCTGTGGTAGGCCAACTGAGTGATGGACGAAGGCAGCAAGGCTCCCCGAACGCCTTCGATTTCGGCATAGCGAAAGGGCAGCAGCACCGGAAAAGTATCGGGCAATTGCACCGCCACGGGCTTGGTGTTGCGCTTATCTGGTTCCAGCGGCAGGACATAGGTATGGGTGCCTCTGCGAACGGGCAGTTGGACCTCGGCATAGCGAATGTGGCCCTGCGGATCGCGGTTGATGGAACCATCAGCCAGTTGTTCCCCGATGCGAACGGTCAGGGTATGGGCTTTGCGAGCGCGGTAGGTCAGTTCCAGGTTGGCGAATGCGGCTTTGCCGAAGTCCACAAAGTAGGCTCCTGATTCGTTGAGGGTCAATTCATTGGGGCGAATGCGATCTATCTGAAAAAAATTGGGCGTGGTCATGGTTTCGCTCCCAGGCATGGCCATGTGGAAGGTCTGGGGTTCTGAATAACGAGACAAGCGATTTTCTTCGTCCCAAACCCGCACTTTCCAATGGTAGGATTGACCCGCTTGGAGAGGAGTGCCTGCGTATTCGATCCCAGCCGCCTGCCCACTTCGCACCCGTTGGCTGTTCCAAACGTCTCCCAGGTTTTGGGCTAGTTTCTCTTCGCTGCTCGAAACCAACATCTGATACGCCAATTGCATGGCCGCTTCCTTGGGCACAACCCACCCAAATTCTGGCTGCTGATCCCGGATTTTCACTTGCTGAGGTTGGCGAATGGACTCTACGGTCAGATCCGTGGGCGCTGCCGAGTAGCGGTCGCTCAAAGCCTCGATGAGATCATTGCATTTGCTTCGAAAGGCCAGCAACGTTTCCTGATAGGCCGGATTGTCTGCCAAATTCAGGATTTCCTGGGGATCTTCGCTCAGTTGGTAGAGTTCCTCGTGAGACTGATCGTCAACGTAGCGGAAGTATTTCCAGTCTTGGGTGCGTACTCCTTCGCTGGGGGGAATGTGCTCAAAGTCCCAGAGGTGCTCAATCAGAATGGTATCCCGGTCGAGTTGGTTGGTTTGTTGTTTGACTAAGGGCAACAGACTTTTTCCTTGGTAAGAAGCGGGAATGTCAAGCCCTGCTAGGTCCAGCACGGTGGCGGGCACATCCACGTTTTGGGCGAGTACCGAGAGGTCCTGATGCTGGGCCCCCGGATGGTGAATGATCAGGGGGACGCGAATGGAGTTGTCGTAGAGCAGCCATTTTCCGGCCAATTGACGTTCGCCGAGGAAGTAGCCATTGTCGCCCATCAGGATGATGACAGTGTTTTGAGCCAGGCCTTTCTCTTCGAGCTGCTGGCGAATTTTTCCGATTTCCTGATCAATACCAGAGAGCATGCGGTAGTAGCCTTTGAGGCTGTGCTGGTATTTCTCGGGGGTGTCGTAGCGCCAATACCAGCGAGTCCGATTGAAGCCGTCCCGCACAAATTCAGGTTGCGCTTCGAAGTATTTGTCTTCGCCCAACTCCGGCCCCGGAATCATGGTCTCCTGTAGGAGGTGATCGGTGCTGGCTTGCCAGAAATACTGATCCTCTGCTCCGTCATGGGCGTGGGGAGCACTGAAACTCAGAGAGAGACAAAACGGCTGGTCGGGCTCGACTTGAGCGATGAAATCCAGGGCTTGTTGCCCGGTGTAGCGGGTCAAATGGACGGTGTCTTCGCCCAGAGTTTTGTAAAAGTAGCCCCGATGGTCTTTGAAGGCTCCGTTGCGGTCGTAGCTTTCGTAATCGTCAAAGAGTGCATCCATGTTTGGATAGCGCACCCCATACTTTCCATAGAAGGCCGTTGTATAGCCAGCCTCTCGCAAGAGGCGGGGGTAGGCGTATTGCATGTAGGCTTCCCGCAGGTCGCCCGTCCGAAAGTTATAGCGGTGGGTTCGCTCGTACAGGCCACTAAACAGGGTCGCTCGGCTTGCTGCACAAATGGGAGTCGTTACCGTAGCGTGGGAGAAATAGGTGCCCTCCTTTGCCAGACGATCCATTTCAGGGGTGTGAATGAGTTCGTTGCCTGCGTAGCCCAAGGCATCAAAGCGCTGATCATCGGTGAGGAGAAAGATTATGTTGGGGCGGTCTGAGGAAGCCTGAGTCATTCCCCATCGGGGCAGACAGAGGGCGAGGAGGAGAAAAATTCCTGGGAGGTGGGTACGAGCTTGCATGGGGGAGAAGTAGAAAGTCCAGCAAAGATGATTTCCTGAATCTAGGGAAATTTGCGGACGGCTGGACAGGGAAACCGTTGTCCAGAGAACTTTTTTGGACGAAAATGGAGGAAATGCCGCTTTCTGTACGCTTGCAAAAAAGATCCCTTCGGCGAATCTGGCCTGTGACAGCCCCGGTGTTCTGTCTTCCGACTTCTTCTCTTCCTCTTTACAATCCCCGAATCACCTCCAGGGCATCCTCGACATGGGCATCAATTTGGAATTGGGAGGAAAACCGGTGCCGAATGATGCCTGCTTTGTCAATCACAAAGGTCTCCCTTCCTGGCAACAAACCCAGCATGGAGCCTGCAACCCCATAGGATTTTCGGAGGTCATTCTTGGGATCGCTGAGCAATTGAAAGGGAAGTTTTCGGCGATTCGCGAAAGAGGCATGAGAATCCACCGAGTCGCCGCTCACCCCGATGACTTCCGCTCCTGCATCGGTGAAGGCTTCATAGCTGTCCCGAAAGGCACAGGCTTCTTTGACACAGCCCGGAGTTTCGTCTTTGGGATAAAAATACAGGACCACATGCTGTTTGCCTTGATAGTCAGCCAATTTGATCTGTTGTCCTGCTTGATTGGACAAATCAAAGGTCGGTGCCGGATCGCCAATGCCAAGTTTACTCATGTCGTTGGTAGGTATTTGTCGGATTGATTTGTCTTAGAAATAGGCAGGTTTGCTATGCCTCCCGATTTACAATATTTCTTTCGGAGCTTCGTAAAGATAAGGGACAAAATGGTGAGCATTCCTGGCTTTTCTGTAACTTCACTCATAGAGAGTAGCTAAGACCATGTCTGGGACGCTAATTCCCTTAGAAATATCCTGCTTCAAGAACCTGAACTGCGTAATTTCTCCTCAAAATAGCTCGCTATTCTTCGTCGAAATTACTTGTTAGAACCTCGAATCAGAACATTTCCCCCAGCAAATTTTCTATCCCAAACATGGTCTTAGAGCCTTCTTTTTCTTACCTCACCCAAAACCAAAACTTCAACCAGATGAAAATGTTGAAACGCTTGTTCTTACTGGCCGGCTTGATGGCCTTTGCCAGCCTATCTGTTCAGGCTCAAGTATGTGATCCGGATACCACCGTGACCCAAGTCGGACTGAGCCCCGACACCCTGCCTACCGCTTATGTAGGCCAACCCTACAACCAAATTATCAATGCGGCTTTGCCGACCGATACCACGATTGTGATTCCGCTTCAGTTTTGCAGCTACCGGATCGTGAGTATTTCCCCTCCTTTGGACAGCTTAGGCTTGTCCTTTGAATGTGATCAGGGGGATTGCAATTATCAGGTGGATCATACGGTGAATGGCAACCTGAATTGGGGTTGCGTCGTCATCTCCGGGATCCCAACCATCGAAAATGACAGTGTAACGGTCTTTTTGGAAGCCACCATTGGTACGTATGTGGCCGCTACTGATACCTGTGTGGTATCTACCGCTTTGCCTCCTATTCCCTACACCCTGGCTTTGACCATCGTAGATACCACCACCCAGGACACCACGGGCAATGATACCACTACCAGTGTCTTTTCCTACCTGACCAAAGAAGACCTCGGCATGAATGTCTTCCCCAACCCCACCGACGATCAAACCATGCTTTCGCTGGATTTGCCAGAGACCGCTGATTTGAAAGTAGAAGTGGTGGACCTCATGGGTCGCCAAGTGGTGGACGTGTTTGAAGGAAGAGCCTTTGCTGGCACCAAGAACCAAGCCATCAACACCTCTGCTCTACCAGATGGCATCTATCTGATTCGCACCGTCTTGAACCAAGGCGAATTGGTCTTGACCGAAAAGTTGGTCATTCGCAAGTAATGCGGATCAGCCTCATATGATACGATCGGGTCCTCTTCCTGCTGGAGGAGGACCCTTCTTTCTGCCTGCAAACGGACGGCTTTTCCCCAAACTCCTACCCGGACCGTTTAATTCAGTTCCATTATGAAGCAGTTATTCCTATTTGGAGGTAGGCTCATGTGGCTTACTGCCCTACTCGTTTGTTTCTCTCCTGCCTTTGCCCAAACCTTGCAAATCAAGGGTACAGTCAGAGATGCGGCTACTGGTGATCCCCTTACGGGAGCGACCGTGGCCATCAAAACCATGAACCTTGGCGCTTTCACGGATGCGCAAGGAAATTTTGCCTTTTCGGGTTCCTGGGAAGCCGCCCAGGGCCAAACCCTGACCATTTCCTATACCGGCTACGAAGCCTGGACCTACGAAATCAACGGAGATACCGAGCCCGACCTTCGCCTGGAAGTTCAGCTCCAATCCGAAAACTTCACCACCGAAGACGTCGTCATCACGGCCACGAAAGGCTTTGAGCAATCGCAGTCTGATCTGACGGTTTCGGTGGAGGTCATGAAAAGCAAAGCCATCGACCTACAGGCGGTGCCTTCTGTCAATCAGGTCATCAACAACATCCCCGGCGTGGACAACCAAGGGGGGCAGATCAACATTCGGGGCAGCTCGGGTTATGCCTATGGCGTCGGCAGTCGAGTCATGGTGACCCTGGATGGCTTGCCGCTGCTGACAGGAGATGCGGGTACCGCCAATCTGGACCTGATTCCGGTGGACAACATCGCTCAGATTGAAGTGATGAAAGGCGCGAGTTCGGTGTTATATGGTTCCTCGGCTTTGGGCGGCGTGATCAATGTGATTACCCAAGACCCCGGCGCGAAACCCCGCACCTCCGTCCGAGTGCGAGGCGGGATATTCGATCAGCCTGCCAATCCGGCCCTGGATTGGGACGGCGATGCCAATCCCTGGTCCTTTTCGGCCCACCTCTTCCACAGCCGCCGCTTTGAAAGTGAGCAGGCAGGTAGCCTGGATTTCACCCTGCAAAGTAACTTCATCAAAGAAAGTGGCTACCGTCAGGGAACCGATACCGAAGAGTACCGCAACGTCCTCATGTTGAAATATCGCCCCAAAGCGGTCCCCGGCCTGACCATTGGCTTGAACGGAAGCCTTTCGGTGGATTCCTCCGCCTCTATTCTCTACTGGCATTCCTATTATCCTGGCATGTTGCTGGGGCCTGATGGCGACTCCGTGATGTCTGGTGGCGGGCTGACACCGACCCTGGATGCAGGAGGCTATCGTCGCCAGTTGGTGACGGTGATGGCGCTGGATCCGAGTGTGAAATACCTCACTCCTAGCGGCAACAGCCTGTTTTGGTATCGCGGTCGTTTGCTGCGAAACCGCAACGTTAACAACACCAATCAATCTTCTGACAACTCCATTTTCTACCACGATTTTCTGTACCAACGCATGCTGGGCAAGAACATCAACTGGGTCAGTGGTGTAACCTATTCTCATGCTTCGGTGCAAGGGGATAGCCTCTTTGGTGGAACCTATGTATTCGAAGGAGATACCATTGCCAGTGCCGGTCGCCATAGCGGCAATTCTTTGGGGGTTTATACCCAGCTAGATGGGAAATTTGGTCGGTTGAATGTGAACCTGGGCCTCCGCTATGAGCGGGCGCAAATTGATAGCAATCCCGTGGAGGATCAGCCGATTCTTCGGGCGGGGTTGAATTATAAGATTGCCGAAGGCACCAATGTAAGGGCTTCTTTTGGGCAGGCCTTCCGAGTGCCCTCTGTAGCGGAACGTTTTGCCAATACTTCTGGGGGGGGGGTCGTCATCGAACCCAATCCCTTGATCGAATCGGAGCGGGGCTACAGTGCCGAGTTGGCCTTCCGTCAGGGCTTCAAGTCTACCGGAGGCAAAGTCAAATGGAAAGGCTTTGTGGATCTGGCGGCTTTCACCATGCGCTATGACAACATGGTCGAATTTGGCGTCTCCCAGGTCGGTTTCACCCCTGATTTGCAATTGGACGTTCGGTTCTCTTCCATCAATTTGGCCGATGCTCGTATCAATGGCGCGGAACTGACCGGATTGGTGGCAGCGGATTGGGGCAAAGGCTTTTTCAGCCTCTCTGGTGGCCTGACCTACCTGGATCCGGTGGATCTCAATGCGGTCCCCGACAGTCTGCAATTGGATTTGGTCAACTTCCCGGTGGACATCCTCAACCCCGACAAAATCGACCGTCCGGAATTTCTCAAGTACCGCTCTCGCTGGACCGGGCGGGTGAGTGCTTCCGTCGGCTATGATCGTTTCAGCCTGACGGCCAACTACCGCCTGAAGAGCTTTGTGGTCAACATCGACCAATACCTCTTCTTGCCGAATATCGTCAAGGATCTGGCGGATTTTCGCGAAAATCATCCCGGCCCCGATCAGGTGGTGGACTTGATTCTATCAGCCGACATCCACAAAAACGGCCAGTTATCTTTCACCCTGGACAATGCCTTCAATGCCGAATACATGATCATCCCCGGCTTTTTGGCGCCGCAGCGGAAACTTACCCTCCAATACTTGATCAAGTTCT
>JBCCCJ010000132.1:0-8685 GCA_039033615.1 Bacteroidota bacterium | reverse complement strand
TCGTTAATAGTCAATTATTAGGATTTTTTTGAAGGTGGAAAATCCTAATAATTGACTATTAACGAAAAACTGATTTTCAGGATATTTGAACATTTACGCAACTCTTTTCTTCCCCTTATTCTAACATGTGGCATCAGAATTGCGGCCTATTTTGATAGGTTGTCCAGATATACTGCTTAGAAATAGATTGATTCAGCTCAAAGAATTTTTTGAAGCTTGCAATCTCTTTCCCAAAAAATTCATACCTTAATGGTAAGCCCCGCTCTACAATCCCCAATTTCATGACTCGGCTGAAGCACTTTTTGTGGTTTTTCTTATGTACCTCCTTGCTCTTTCCTGTATTTGGCCAACAGCCTGAATCTCCCAACAAGCGGATAGGTCAGGAAGCTGATACCGAGGAATTGGCAAGTCCGGACCCTAAACAAAAAGTTCGGGCCCTACTAAAGGAGAGTAGCAAGACCCTGCGGAAAGATCCTCAGGCTGCTAATGGGATCGCGCTTCGCGCGCTCGCCTTGTCTCGAAGTATTCAGGACAGTATCCTCCAGGCGCAATCTTATGATCTCCTCGGGCGGTCTTATCACCATCAAAGCAAATATTTACTTGCTACCCAACATTTTGAGTTGGGACTGGATCTCGTGGCTGAGAATCCCAAATATGCGCGGCTGGATGCTCACCTCAACAACAGTCTGGCCATCATCATGAGCAAAAGAGGAGAGTATGCCAAGGCGCTCCCCTACTTCATCGCGGCTAAGCGCTATTTCACCAGCAGTGGTTCCCAACGCCAACTGGGGTCCGTCCTGACCAATTTGGCAGCCTTGTACATCAAGTTGGATGAGTACAACAAAGCCATAGATGCTTCTCAGGAAACCATTCGCATCGCCAATGAGCTTCCCAAATATGGCCCTGCCATGCTCAGCAATGCCTTCAGCAACTTGGGTTCTGCCTATGAAGGGCTCGGATTGTATGACATGGCGTTGAATTGCTATCGCAAGGCTCTCAATTATTATCAATCCTCTGGCACCCCCGTTCGCAGTATCGGGGCGTTGGTGAGTATTTTTTCCGTACACGCCAAGAAAAAAGAGGACATTGAGGCCCAGGATTACTTCAAGCAGGCATTCTCCTTAGCCCAAGCCACAGAAAGCAAATATTGGCTCCAACGCCTCTATCAGGTATATGGAGAGTATTTGGAAGAAAACCAGCGCGTCGGAGAAGCGGTGGTGAATTATCAAGAAAGCCTGAAATTAGCTCGCTACCTCACCAATCGACAAAGCGAAATGGAGTTGAATGGCAAACTAGCGAAAGCCTATGCCAGCATCGATCAACACAAAGCCGCTTACGACTTCCAGATCCGTTTTCAAAACCTGAAAGATTCTCTCTTTCAGGCAGAACTGAACCAATTGGACGAAGAAAAACGGATTCGGGACCTCCTAGACGAAGAATTCGATAATCTCCAGGCAGAAAATGTCAGCTTGATCCGAGAAACAGAACGGGCCAAACTGCGCACCTATGGAATGCTGGGAGTGGGGATCTTGATTTTGGTGGCCCTGTTCGCCTTGACTTATCACTTGCGGGTCCGGGAAAAAGATCAGCGAAACCTGAAAGCCAAAAATCAGGAGATTGAAACCAAAAATACCCAGCTACAGAAGCAGAGCAAGGACATGGAGGAGCAAAATCGTATCCTCGAAGCCATGAACAAAAACTGGGAACAGTTCGCCGTAGCGGCTTCTCATGACCTTCGCCAACCCCTTCGGACCATCATCAGTTACCTAGACCTGCTCGAACGCCGACATGGCAACAAGCTTTCCCAGGATGCACATGAATTTTTGGACTATGCTTCCAACAGCGCTTCCAGCATGGAAGTCCTCCTCAGAGATTTGTTAGAATTTTCCAAAGTAGGCCGCTCACAGGCTCAATTGGAGCAGGTAGATCTCAATGAAGTCCTGACCAACGTACGGCTCCAACTGAGCAAACAGATTCAGGAAGCAGATGCCAAGCTCCATTTTGATCAGGTTCCGATGGTGAATGCTCGTTTCTCAGAAATGGTACAGTTGTTCCAAAATCTGATCAGCAATGCCATCAAGTTCAAGCACCCGGATCGAACCCCAGAGGTGATCGTTCAAGGCAAAATCCAAGGCAACGAAATCGTGTACTCCGTTCGAGACAACGGCATCGGGATCGACTCCGCCAACAAAGACAAAGTCTTTGTGATGTTTGAGCGATTGAATGGGTACAAAGATTTCGAAGGAACCGGTATCGGCTTGGCCATTTGCCAGCAAATCATGATTCAGCATGGTGGCCGAATTTGGGTAGAATCTACCCCAGGAGAAGGGACCATCTTCTTTGCAGCCTTCCCGAACACGCACGCCAGTCCGACCGCTACGGCCTAAGAGGCTCCAGCCTTACTTCTTCAGAAATCCTCGAATCCGGCTTTGTGCCGCTTCGGCCAGGACCAAACGACCACTGACTGCTGCTCGCTCTGCCAGCAATTCGCCCCAGTGATCGGTTCCGGCCCAAAAGATCCGCTTCATCTCGCTCATCGCTGCCAAATGAGAAGCAGCCAGCGTTTCGGCCAATGCTTGCACCGCAGCATCCAACTCTTCTGCGGAGTCATAGACACCAGCGTAGAGGCCTCGCTCACGGGCCCACTCTGCACTGCGCCAATTGGTCGCATCTATCGCCAATTGCGACATCGCCGAAGTTCCCAGCTTTCTTTCCACGGCTGGACCCACCACAAAAGGGCCAATGCCCACCGCCAATTCGCTCAATTTTACTGAGGCAAAGCGGGTGGCAAGGCAATAGTCCGTGGCAGCAGCTACCCCTACCCCCCCCCCGACAACCTTCCCTTGCACCCGTCCGATGATCAATTTCGGAGCCTTACGGCAGGCGTTGATCACGTTGGCAAAGCCAGAGAAAAACTCCTTCCCGCTAGCTTCATCGCGGATGCTGACCAATTCATCGAAACTGGCTCCCGCGCAAAAAGTGCGTTCTCCTCCGCTTTTCAGGACGAGGACTTTCGCAGCCTCATCTGTTCCAGCTTGTTCAATGGTCTTCGCCAGTTCCGCCAGCAATTTGCCCGGCAGAGAATTGTGCGCCGGATGGAAAAACGTGATCGTTCCAATCCCAGCCTCCACCGAGTAGCGAACTTCGCCTTGTTGAGTTTTATCTGTCATGATCGTTGTTGATTCTCTGAATAGCAGGAGACATATTGCCGAATCCACTTCGGCACTACAAATTGGATCCCTGTTCCCTGTACATCCCCCAACTCCCTTCTCCATCCCTTCCATCTGCCGCACAAGGGGGCTTTTCTTCGGAAAAGAGCTCTCAGCCGAATGCAATTCGGCACTACAAATTGGAACCCTGACCCCTGATCCCTTGTTCCCTGACCCCTGATTTGGGCGTGTCCCTCGGTTGGCGCATCGCCCCCTTCGGGTCGGGTGCTATCGGGGTTCGCGTAGCTCCGTCTTCCACTTCGTTCCAGACCAGCTCCTAGCGGAGCCGCTTTTTCATTCATCATTTTCGTCCCTTCGGCAAGCTACTCCTCATGTGCCGGACCAATCTCAACACTGCCTCCGAGCACTTCTGCTCGTCTGACCTCTGACTTCTGACCGCAAAGCAGTCTGACTTCTCCTCAACTCTGATCCAGCTTCTTCACCATCGTCAGGATGGTCGCGATTGCTACCGTTTCTCCGGTTTCATCATAGACATCCACCAGAAACTTCACGATGCCTTTGGCGATGTCTTCTGGTTCCCGCTTTTCCTGATTCACTTTTTCTTTGACCGTGAACTTGACCCCGATGGTCATCCCTGGATAGACCGGCTTGGTAAATCGACATTCTTCCAGGCCGTAATTCAGGAGCACCGGGCCTTTTTTCGGGTCTACAAATAGCCCTGCGGCTTTCGACAACACAAAATAGCCATGAGCCACCCGGCCTTCGAAGATGGTTCCTTCCAGCGAAGTGGCATCCATGTGGGCGTAGAAGTTGTCCCCACTCACGTTGGCAAAGTTGACGATATCGGCTTCGGAAACGGTATGCTTGTGGGTAAAAATGGTTTCACCCACTTCCAATTCCTCAAAATGCTTTCGGAAGGGATGAACGGGGGTCTCCTTGGGTTTGGCTCCTTGCTGATACACCCCAGAAATCGCCGTGATGGTAGTTGGCGTGCCTTGGATGGCACAGCGCTGCAAATAATGCTTGACCCCACGCATGCCCCCCATCTCTTCTCCTCCACCAGCCCGCCCCGGCCCACCGTGCACCAGCAAGGGCATAGGCGAGCCGTGTCCGGTACTTTCCTTGGCACTTTCGCGATTCAAAACCAGGATTCGGCCATGATGGCTGGCTGCTCCCAAGACATACTCTCTCGCAATCTCATCATCAAAAGTCGTGATCGAACTCACCAGCGAGCCCTTGCCCAGCTGAGCCAATTCGATGGCTTCGTCCATATTTTTGTAAGGCATGATGGTGCTCACCGGACCAAAGGCTTCGATTTCATGCGCCCCCTGCTTACCGAATGGGTCCGCTTGCAACATCACAATCGGCGACATGAAGGCACCCTTCTCGGGATCGGCACCGATCAACTCTGGGGTATCAAGGCTGCCATACACGATCTCCGCTTCTTTGGCTAGTTCCTGCACCCGAGCCTTGACCACCGCCAATTGCCCACGGCTTGCCAGGGCTCCCATGCGCACTTCTTTCAGGCGAGGATCACCTATGGTGGTCTTCGACAAGGCTTGCCCAAGCGCAATTTGTACGTCTTCGACCAATTCCTCCGGTACGATGATCCGACGGATGGCCGTACACTTTTGGCCGCACTTCCCGGTCATCTCGTTGCGTACCTCTTTGATGAAGAGGCCAAATTCTTCGGTTCCTGGGACCGCATCTCTCCCCAGCACCGCGCAGTTCAGAGAATCGGCTTCCAGATTGAAAGGCACCGATTCCTCCACAATTCGAGGATGAGACCGCAGCATCCGACCGGTCTTGGCCGAGCCGGTGAAGGTAACCACATCCTGAGCCGTAACCGGATCGAGAATGCCTTCTCCCAGATCGTTGACCAATTGCAGGGCCCCTTCTGGCAGCATCCCCGCCTCAAGGATCACCCGGGCCATGGCTTCGGTGAGATAGGCGGTCATGGGAGCAGGTTTGACCACAGCAGGGACGCCCGCCAACCAGTTCACGGCACATTTCTCCAACATCCCCCAAATCGGGAAGTTGAAGGCGTTGATGTGCAAGGCCACGCCTTGTTTGGGCACCATCAGGTGATGTCCAATGAAGCTGCCTTCTTTGGAGAGGGGGGCGGATTCGCCATCGACAAAAAACGGGCTGTCGGGAAACTTCCGGCGCAGACTGGCATTGGCAAAAAGGTTGCCGATGCCTCCTTCGATGTCTACCCAGCTGTCGCGTTTGGTAGCCCCCGTTCGATAGCTCAGATCATAGAATTCCTTGCGCCGATCATAAAGATAGAGGGCCAGTCGCTTGAGCATCAAACCCCGTTGCTGGAAGGTCAGCTTACGCAGCGGAGGACCGCCCACCTTACGGCCATAGGCCAGGACTTCGGCGTAGTCAATGCCTTTGGCGGTCGCCACTCCGATCAGTTCTCCGGTCACCGCGTCATGCATGGGAATGCCGTCTCCGTCCCCGGTCCGCCATTCGCCCAGCACATAATTGGGAAGTTTATTCATAACAATTGCAAGTAGAGAAGTCGATCTTTATTGGCCCTTGAAATCAGGCGCTCGTTTCTCTAAAAATGCCTGCAAGCCCTCCGCATAATCCTCGGTCGCGCCAGCCTGGGTTTGCAAGTCGGTTTCCAACGCCAATTGAGCTTCTAGCTCATTGCCCATCGCCTGATTCAGCGCTTGCTTGGTCATCGCCAAGCCACGGGTGGGCATCTTTGCCAATTGCAGGGCCAATTGCCAACTCGCTGCCGCAAATTCCTCGACGGGATACACCCGAAAAATCATCCCCATGCGTTCGGCTTCTTCCGCCTTCACCTTTTCGCCCAACATCATCAAGGCGCTTGCCTTTTGCCAGCCGATCAGCCTTGGTAAGAAATAGGTGCCTGCACTGTCCGGGATCAAGCCAATTTTGCTAAAGGCCTGGAGGAAGTTCGCTTTTTCACTCGCCACCACCACGTCTCCGGCCAGCGCGATATTGGCCCCCGCCCCGGCTGCTACGCCATTCACCGCTACGACGACTGGTTTCTCCAGCTGGCGCATCAAGCGAATGATGGGATTGTAATGCTCGTTCAGCACCCGCTCAAACCCCAAAAATTGATCTGGATCAGACACTTCCTGCAAATCCTGCCCTGCACAAAACGCCCGCCCTTTCCCAGTCAAATATACCGATCGAATGGCAGCATCCTCCTGACATTGCTGGAGGTAGCTTTGGAGGGAAAGCGCCATTTCCCGGTTGAAACTATTGAACACCTCGGGGCGATTCAGCCGAATTCGGGCAACTTGGTCCTGAATGTCAAACAAAATGGGGGGCATGGCGAGTTCTTGTTGGAAGTCCGTGGCATTTGGACGGGAAGAATTTCCCGAAAAACCCTAAATTCAGAACTCTTGCGATAACAAGCAAAGTAACTTTTGGGTTTTCTTCTTTCTCTTCTTCACGATCAATTTCTTTTGCGGTGGCCTTAATTGAATTTCGTCCAGAAGGTTTGTATTGCGCCCAGGCAGATGTGTTCATCGACCCTTGGCGCAAGGTGCCCAAAGCCCTCATCACCCACGCCCATTCGGATCACTCCCGCTGGGGCATGGGGAGCTATCTGGCGCATCGACTGAGTGTGCCCCTCATGCAGCATCGCCTCGGGAAAGAAATCGCCGTTCAGGGCGTCGAGTACGGGGAGAAGCTACGAATCAATGGCGTGGAGATTTCGTTTCATCCCGCAGGCCATGTGGTGGGTTCTGCCCAAATTCGCCTCTCCTACGGGCCAGAAACCTGGGTCATCACCGGGGACTACAAAACGGAAGACGATGGGCTGACCACGGCCTACGAGCCAGTCAAGTGTACCCATTTCTTAAGTGAATGCACCTTTGGTTTGCCGGTGTATCGCTGGCAGCGCCAAGCGGAAATTGCCCGGGAGATCAATGAATGGTGGGCCAGCAATGCCGCTATCGGTCGGGCGAGCCTGATTTCGGCCTATTCCCTCGGCAAAGCCCAGCGGGTCTTGCATATGCTCGATCCCAGCATCGGACCGATCTTTACCCACGGAGCGGTCGAACAAATGAATCAAGCCATTCGGGACGCGGGAGTTCCTTTGCCTCCCACTACCCAAGTCATTGCTCAGGGACCAGAGGCGCATAAAAAAAGTGCGTTTCGGCAGGCCATCATCATCGCACCGCCAGGAGCCATAGATTCAGCTTGGGCCAAACGCTTTCAGCCACTTTCGCTGGGGATCGCTTCGGGTTGGATGGCCTTGCGAGGGGCACGGCGACGAAGAGCAGCGGACCGAGGATTTGTCCTGTCGGACCATGCCGATTGGGACGGGCTCAACCAAGCCGTCGAAGCCAGTGGGGCCGAGCACATCTACGTTACCCACGGCTATACCGACATCTATTCTCGTTGGTTGAAGGAACAAGGCTACGATGCCCACGTGGTTCGCACTGAATTTGGCGAAGAAGAGACAACGGAGCCATAGTTTCCCTGCGTTCTTTTATCCCAAGCCAGAAGTCCTCATATTTGACGTCCGAAATTCTCAATGCATCGTCATGGCTGCCAAACTCCCCCGCATCAAGTCCCTCCAAGATCTGATTGTCTACGAAGATGAGACCATCATTTTGGTCAATAAGCCCTTGCAAATGGCCAGTTTGGCGGATAAAGGTAATCTTCATCTCCAAGCCTTAGCCAAGGCTTATGATGAGAACCTGATGCTCTGCCACCGTCTGGACAAAAACACCAGTGGGATCTTGCTCATGGCTCGCAATCCGGAGGCCTACCGCAACATTGCCATTCAATTTGAAAAACGGCAGGTTTCCAAAACCTACCTGACCCTGGCCGGGGGCGTACATCATTTTGACAATCACCTGATTGACCTCCCGCTCTACGTTTCGACCAATAAGCGAGTCGTGGTCAGCAAGCAGCAAGGCAAACCGTCTCAGACCAAGGTTACCGCCGAGGAGCAATTCAAACATGCAACTCTTCTGCGCTGCGAACCTATTACTGGAAGAATGCACCAAATCCGGGTACATTTGGCTGCGATCCATTGTCCCATCATCGGAGATCAGCTCTACGGTGGCAAAGACCTGTTTTTGTCCAAGCTGAAGAAAAATTATCAGCACAGCAGTCGACGGGAAGAACAGCCCATCAATCATGGCTTTTTATTGCACGCCCATCAGCTTCAGTTTACACATCCTCAGACCGGAGAAGCATTCATCCAGCAAGCAGAATTGCCCAAGAATTTTGCGACGACAATGAAGATTCTGCGGAAGTATGATGCGAGGTGAGGGGGAAGAAGTCAGAATTGCCGATAGCAAGGATAGCACTTAATATCGAACCGACGGCTTGCTCTGAGCGATAGTCGAACCAACTCTCAAAAAAACGAAGCGCATAGCGATTCGCAGCTTGGTAGAAACAGATGCTTTAGTGATACTCAAAAAATATCTTAACACCAGATCCGGGAAGGAGAATACCATGTAATGGGTACTGTGTCATAAAGCGAGTGTCGGGGTAAGCTGCTGATGCGGTGGTG